>JBBRZF010000155.1:0-8442 GCA_038236965.1 Terriglobales bacterium
AGATCCGGCCGCTCCGACGCACGCGAAGTCAATGGCGTCGGGCGTGATGGATGCTTTCTCGCACGCCTCCAGAATGGCGCCGTGCAATGAGGCGCGTACCTGGGCTTCAGGAAGGCGCAGCGCGTTGGATGCGCCGTGTGTCGCCGTCGCCAATAAGCGATCCTCCGTTGCGATGGCAGCCGTCGTCTTGGAGCCGCCGCCGTCCACGCCTAGATAGATGGGCATTGAGGAATGTTCTACCACGCTTCCGAGGATTTCGGCGACAATCTCGCGCGCTTCCCGCATAATGAGCGGAATGCGTTCAGGCCTGAATCCAGTCGATCTCGCGCTGATCGCCGCCTACCTGGTCGGCATCACGCTGTTTGGCCTGCGCTTCCGCAAGGCCCAACGCTCATTACGCGATTACTTCCTGGCCGACCGCAACGTGCCCTGGTGGGCCATCTCCCTGAGCATCGTCGCCGCCGAAACCAGTACGCTCACCATCATCGGCGTTCCCGGCCTGGCCTACGACACCAACTTCGGCTTCCTGCAACTGGTACTGGGGTACCTGGTAGCACGCTTCATCATCGTCCTGCTTTTCATCCCGCAATATTTTCGCGGTGAACTGTTTACCGCCTATCAACTGATCGACCGCAGATTCGGCCCGCGACTTCGATCGCTAACAGCAGGATTGTTTTTGCTGACGCGCGCTGCTGCTGAAGGCGTACGTGTCTTCGCCGTGTCCATGGTGGTCGATATCGCGATAAGCCCGATGCTCGGTTCGCTGGCAGGATCGAAGCGCGACTTCGTCGCCATCGGAATAGTTGTGGCGCTGACGTTGATCTACACCTTCGAAGGTGGAATGACCGCGGTCATCTGGACAGACGTGGTGCAGATGGGAATTTACATCGGCGGAACTATCGTGGGATTCGTCACCATCCTCCACCTTGTTCCGGGTGGATGGAATTCAGTACACGAGGTCGCTTCGGCGGCGGGAAAATTCCGTGTCTTCGACTTCGGCATGGATCTGACGCGGACGTACACCTTCTGGGCTGGACTGATCGGCGGAACGTTCCTGACCACGGCTTCGCATGGCACGGATCAGTTGATGGTGCAGCGACTGCTGGCGGCGCGCAATGAACGGCAGTCGAAACTCGCGCTGCTCTCTAGCGGAGTGTTCATCCTCGTACAGTTCTCGTTCTTCCTGCTGGTGGGTGCGATGCTGTTCGTCTTCTATAAGACGACCGACCCGGCAGCACACTTCCTGCGCTCCGACCGCATCTTCCCAACCTTCATCGTGCAGCACATGCCTCACGGCATCAGCGGACTTCTAGTAGCGGCGATACTTGCGGCGGCGATGAGCAACTTGAGCGCCGCGCTGAATTCACTGTCGTCCACTTCGATGATCGATTTCTATCTGCGCTTCCGTCCAAACACAACCGATGCGCGACGCATGTTCCTGTCCCGCGCGAGTACGATTGCCTGGGGATTGGTGCTGTTCGGACTGGCATTGCTGTCGCGTCGCGGTGGACCGGTGGTGGAGGTTGGACTCTCCATCGCTTCCGTGGCATACGGGGCGCTGCTCGGAGTGTTCCTATTGGGCGTGTTGACGAAACGCGCCACGGAATCTGGCGCAATGCTTGGGATGCTATGCGGATTCCTCATCGACCTGTACGTCTGGCTGGCGCCGCTTCCCCAGATTGTCATTCGACTCTGGACGCACATCCTTGGCCACGCACCGGCCGGGACGAAACTCGCGTGGACCTGGTACGTCGTAGTGGGTTCGGTGATGACTTTTACGGTTGGATATTTTGCCAGCTTCGCGCTCGGCACAAGAACCAAGGAGAGCTAAGTGTCTGAAGTGCAGCGTCCAGAACTTGCGCGCGAACTAGGGGCGAGCCATTCGATAGCCATCGTGGTTGGAACCATCATTGGCAGCGGCATCTTCCTGGTTCCGGCCGAGATGACGCAAGCCGTAGGCTCGGCAAAGCTTGTCTACCTCGCCTGGATCGTCGGTGGGTTGCTCTCCCTGTTTGGCGCGCTGACCTATGCCGAACTCGGCGCAATGAAACCTCAAGCCGGGGGCGAGTACATCTTCGTTCGCGACGCCTATGGGCCGCTGCTCGGATTCCTCTACGGATGGGCATGGTTCACAGTCGGCAAACCAGCGTCGATCGCGACAGTGACGATTGGAATCGTTCGGGTGCTGGGAACATTCCCGGCGCTTGCGGGTCTATCCCACGTAGCTTTTTCGCTTGGCGTGCAGGTCACCTACGGACAACTCACCGCCATAGGATTGACCGTCGCTATCTCGGTGCTGAATTACCTGGGGATACGCAAGGCAGGAAACTTCCAACTCGTTCTTACCGTGCTGAAGATTGCGATGATCCTCGCAATCGTCGTGATCGGATTCACGTATTCAGGAGGATCGTGGACCAATTTCACAACCACTTTCACCGGGGCCAAAGGCGGTATCTCGGGATTCATGGCGGCACTGGTGGCTGCGCTCTGGGCGTATGACGGATGGAACGACCTCAACATGGTCGCCGGAGAAGTGAAGAATCCTGAGCGCAATATTCCCATCGGACTGATTGTCGGCGTGGGAATCGTTGCGGTGCTCTACATGCTTGTGAATGCAGCGGTACAGTACGTAATACCGTCAGCGGACATCGCCGCATCCGAGCGCGTCGCCTCGCACGCGACGCAGTTGGCCATTGGCACTGCGGGAGCGGCGATCGTCTCGATAGGAATGGCGATATCGATGTTCGTCACCTTGAATGGCACGGTGATGAGCGGCGCGCGCATACCCTTCGCCATGGCGCGCGACGGATATTTTTTCCGTTCGCTGGCTGAAGTTCACCCGCGATTCCATTCGCCCTCAACCTCCATCGTGGTGCAAGCTACCCTGGCTTCCGTGCTCCTGTTACTGGCTGGAACGTTTCGCGAACTATTCTCGCTGGCAATTTATTCCGAGTGGCTCTTCTACATGATTGCAGCGAGCACGGTTTTCTATTTCCGCTTCTACGAGCCCGACGCTCGCAGGCCTTATCGCACATGGGTATATCCGGTGGTTCCGGCGATTTTCATCATCGCCTCAGCTATCCTGCTTTATTACACCTTTATGGAGAATCTGCGGAACTCCCTAATCGGGTCCGGGATCATCCTGGCGGGAATTCCCATCTTCTACTTCTTCAAACGAAGAACGGAAACGAATTCTTGAAATGTATTGAAATCAGAAAAACGACGGCGAAAATGCCGTCGTTTCTTTGTCTCTTCGATTTTCTATCGTGGCTACTGTTTCGTCGCGATGTGGTTTTCATCTCTTGATTTGGGATAGCAATACTGGAATTGTCCGGCGTTCTCTTTCCCGACAGCTGCCTTGTATTGCGGTTCCTTCAGAATCAGGCGCTCGCGACCATTGTCCGCCTGGCGCGAATCCTGGTAGAGCGCTACGAATTCCCACTCCTCGAAGTCGCCGGAAGTAAAGCTGACCTGCTTTGCGGAGGCATCGTAGGCGTAATTTCCGCTGCCACCGCTGCGACCATCGTCATAGGTACCGTCGGGCAGCAGCGTAAAGCCGCCGGAATAGAGCGCGCGGTATCCTCCGGCCCAGCAGGAATAATGACCTAAAGGAGGTCCACTCGCAGCGTGCGCGATGGTTTTCTTGCTGGAAGTGTCGCAGGCACATAACAACAGCAATAGCGTGCCCGTCGCTATCAGGAGTTGCTTATTCATAAGTTTTATAAAATTCGAAGACAGAGTCCCAAGTTTTTGAAGTTTTAACTGTTAAGAAGGGAAATGATGCGCATGTGTTGCATCACTGGTTAACCAGGTTACGCAACTCACCTTACCCGTAATTCATGGAGTCTAAAGATCGGCATTAAAAACAATGAGCTTCAGGCGGGCATCGGCATGCCCAGCCTTAAAGCGCGCGCCCTTTCATAAACTTTTATATATTCTTTAGCGGACACGTCCCATGAGAAATCACGAGACATCCCATTGCGCATCAGGACCTGCCAGGCAACCTTATCCTTGTACGCGCTTGTCGCCTTGACAATGGTTTCCAGCAGGGCCTCCCCGTTGTATTCGGAGAATTTGAATCCTGTTCCCTTGCGACCGTCCCACATCTCAATGGTGTCGTCGAGACCTCCGGTAGCGCGAACCACAGGAATGGTTCCGTACTTCAAACTGTAGAGCTGATTGAGGCCGCTAGGCTCGTACCGTGAAGGCATGAGGAACATATCCGCGCCTGCCTCGATCTTGTGGGCGAGGGCGTTGTCGTAGGCTATCTTGACCGCAAATTTCGCGGGATACTGCTTGTTCAATCTGCGGAAGAGTTCCTCGTATTCCTTATCGCCAGAGCCGAGCGCGACCACGATGAGGTCCTCGCGCATCAAGCGGTCAGCAACCTGCTGTATCAGGTCAAATCCTTTTTGCGCGGCAAAGCGCGAAACAATCCCCACGACCGGAAGTTTCGTCTCCGGATCCAATCCGAACACGCGCAGCAAGTCCAGTTTGCAGACACTCTTTCCCGACAAGTCTTCCGGCGAATACTTCCTGGCGATGAACTGGTCTTTTTCCGGAGACCATTCCTCGTAATCTACGCCATTCAGGATACCGGCGACGCTGGAAGCGCGACTACGCAATACTCCCTCGAGTCCAAATCCGTACTCCGAGGTTTGAATCTCATGCGAATATTTTCGGCTCACCGTAGTGATGTAGTCCGAATAAGTGAGCGCGCCCTTGAGGAAATTCACCTTGCCATAAAACTCCAATTTAGAAAGCGTGAACAGGTCCCAGGGCAGCATGAGCAAGGGCAAAATATCTGGCGGAAATAGTCCCTGGTAGCCAATGTTGTGAATGGTGAAGACCGATGGTATCTCCGAAAGTGCGGGATCATCGTGATACAAAGTTCGCAGTAACACGGGGATGAGAGCCGATTGCCAATCGTGGCAATGGAAGACGTCAGGCACGCCGAGTATCTTGGATGCTTCTATGACCGAGCGGCAATAAAGGGCGAAGCGCTCCGCGTTATCGTGATAGTCGCCGAGCGAGGTTCCATAAAGCGTTTCGCGATCGAAAAACTGGGGATACTCGATGAAGTAGAATTGGACTCCATTATGTATGCCGCCGTCCAGGACCGAAGAGAAACGATATTGGTCATCAAATGGAACGGTGAGGCTGGCAATAACGACATCGGGTTTTTCCAATTTTGTCTGGCGATAGCGCGGTAGAAACACGGATACCTTGTGTCCCAGTTTTGCCAAGGCACGTGGAAGGGCACCGACCACGTCGGCAAGGCCGCCTGTTTTGGAATAGGGGACACACTCCGATGCCGCGAAAGCGATGTTCACTCGAACCTCCGCCAGGGACCTGTTTTGCACAGTCCAGCCTCAGTCGCACATAATGGTGTGCGGGCTGATACCGGCATGATCGCGACCGGGAACAACATCCGGACCGCGAACGATGAGTCTAGAACCGAAGTGGAGAGGTGGTCAAACTTGGCGAGAGCAAAGCCCACAGCTGGCGACGGGAGTTCCAATAAGAAACCCAAGTTGGGTCAGAATTTTCTGATTGACCACGAAGCGGTGGAGCGCATCGTCGAAGCGCTCGGCCCACTGAAGGAAGCTTCGGTGGTGGAGATCGGCCCAGGCAAGGCGGCGCTCACGGATGTACTGGTGCGCCGCGCCGGATGTGTGATCGCCGTGGAACTGGATCACGTGTTGGCGGCGAAGTTGCGTTTGCGCTACAACACCGCGCGCAACGTCGAGATCATTGAAGCCGATATTCTAACTGTGGATTTTGCCACGATGCTGGGCATACGAGTGGGACCTTTGCGCGACCTGAGACCGACGGCGCGGAACAAAGTCCGCGTAGTTGGAAACCTGCCGTACTACATCACTTCAGACATCCTGCTTCGTTTATTCTCCGCCCATCCGCTCGTCGAAAAGATTGTCATCATGGTGCAGTTGGAGGTTGCTGACAGGATCGCGGCCGAGTCGGGTACGAGCGAGTACGGATTACTTTCCGCAACGGCGCAGCTCTATGCGCGGGTGGAGAAATTGTTCAAGCTGCCGCCAACGGCCTTCTGGCCACCGCCAAAGGTCCACTCAGCGGTGCTGCGCCTGACGATAGAGCCACGCTTCGAAGAGCTACAGGTGGACGAAGAAGGTTTCATCTCGTTCCTCAAGATTTCATTCGCGCAGAAACGTAAGACGCTGTTCAATAATCTTAAGCTGCAATTCGACGCGGACGCAGTCAAGCGCGCACTTGCAGAAGCATCGGTCAAGGCAGACGTACGCTCGGAAGCGCTTTCGCTGGAGAAAATGGCCCGCATCTATCGCCAACTTGCGCCAACGCAGGCTGCATCCTGAACGCAGCGACGGCCTGACAACATCTAATGCGGTGAGGACACTATGAGCACCGTTGTGCGACAACCGGCAGTCGCAGGCCAGTTTTATCCTGGGAAACGAGAATCGCTGCTTAATGAGATCGAGCGCTACACCGCGCCCAAGCCCGGCGTAACCAAAGTGCATGCGCTAGGTTGCGTGGTACCTCATGCCGGATATATGTATTCCGGACACGTGGCGGGCGCGGTCTACTCGCGACTTAAGTTGCCGCGGCGCTACATCATCCTGTGCCCTAACCACACAGGCATGGGCGAGTCTCTGGCCATCATGAGCGAGGGCACCTGGGCGACTCCCCTGGGCGAAGCGCCCATCGATAGCGAACTCGCGCAGGCCATCAAGGCCTCTATGCCCCTGGTGCATGAAGATGCGCTGGCGCATCGCACAGAACACGCACTCGAAGTGCAGCTTCCCTTCCTGCAGGCCCTTGTGCAGGAATTCTCGTTTGTTCCCATCACGGTGGGCACTGGAAATTTCGAGGCACTGGCTGCTCTTGGAATATCAATTGCGAAGCTGATCACAGCGCACGGCGGCAGCAACGAGATCATGGTCATCGCTTCCAGTGACATGAATCATTATGAGGGCGATGAGGTCACGCGGGTGAAGGACGCTATGGCGATCGAGCGGGTACTGGCCCTGGATCCGCGCGGCTTGTACGAGGTGGTGCACAATGAAAAGATCTCGATGTGCGGATACGGTCCGACGGTGACGATGCTCACGGCTGCTCGACGCCTAGGCGCGACCTCGGCTGAACTCATCAAGTATGCGACCTCCGGCGAAGTTTCTAACGACCACGAACACGTGGTGGGCTATGCCGGGATTGCGGTGATGTGACGCGAGCCAAACTGCTTTGGTAGCAGCCGATGCTAGTCCCTCCCGCATGTTTCGGAAGTCAAGAGGAAGGGCTGAACCATAACTAAGCAGAATCTACGACAGAAAAAAAGGACCGCATTTGGATGCGGCCCTTGGTGGTTGCTGAAACGGCTGGCTAGCGACCTCGGTGTCCACCCTCTCCGCGCGAGCCCGAGCCTCCGGTGTGCGACATTCCCGCAGAACCGCTGCTGCGTGCAGCTCCCATGCCGGACGAAGTCGCGCGTGGCGCGAAACTCGTTCTCGGCGAGGACTGCGGAGCACTGCGTGGCGTCTCCATACGTGGAGCAGATTGCGGCGCGGGCACAGGTTCAACGCGGACGGGCTGTTGCGGAGCCGGATGTTCTCGCTCTACCCGCGGTGCCGGAGCAGGTGCGATGCGCTCAGGAACCGGCTGTTGCGGAGCCGGACTCTCACGCCTTACTTGAGGTGCTGGCGTGGGTGGCGCCGAGCGATCCACGCGGCGATCGACATCCCTTTCGGGATTCTTGCCGGGGCGAACCACACCCTCTGCCGGCATGGGTCGTTCGGGAGCGGGATGACGCCAGGATTCTCTGCCCTTCGAAGGCTCGCCACGCCACGCGTCGGGAGTATCCGGAACGGGCTCTCGAGGCGCGGGCTTGTGCGGAGTAACAATCGCCGTTGGAGCCGGACTCGGCACTCCAGCGGCAGGCAGTTTTCCATTGCCAGGCGTACCCGGCAGGCGTCCGCGGTCGCGCGTGTAATGGTCGGCATTGTCTTTCGGTGGCATGCCGCCCGCATTGCGTGGAGACTCGTCTCCCGGCAAGCGGCGGCGAACATAATGCCGAGGATCCGGCGAAGGTGGCAATCTTCGGTCGTTCACAAAGAGAGCAGGCCCGCCGTTGCCGCGAGGACGGTTCAATGGCACAAATCCGCGCGGCGGATGAATGACGACAGGCATGACGTTCCAATTTGAATAACCGCCGCGAGGCGACCAACACCATCCGCGACCATTGAGAAATACCCATCGACCGTAACGATAGGGCGTCCATCCCCACGGATACTGCGAGATGAAGACGTATCCGGCTCCGGGATAGTAGGACCACATTCCGCTGGAGAACGGGTCCCAGCTGGCGTCGAACATACTGGGACGCCAGAGCCATCCATAGCCTGGATCGTTGAAATAATTTCCATACTGCAACATATCGTTGACGCCGTATGAATA
>JBBRZF010000156.1:0-8328 GCA_038236965.1 Terriglobales bacterium
GAGAAGAAGCCGTCGAATATTTTGTTTTATCACTGACACAGTTGTGTGCAGCGAGAACCATCAGAGCAAATCGAGAGTACCACGTTGCATCGCGAATGGGGCATGTACCACCGTCACTACTTTGGTGCGCCTTGAGCAAGCCAGAGCGGCTTTCAAGGACAACCTTTTGGCGCAGATGAAGCGAAGCCAGGTTCAACTCAGCTGCGAGTTGCCCGCATGTTTGCGAATGTTGAGGAAAGGTGAGCAGCAGCAGTGCGGCAATAACGCGTACAAACAGCCACGGCATTTCCTCATCTCACCCAGTGATGCAGATGCACTTTTCTAAACGACAACTCAGAAGCAGCTACACGGCCTGGCGAAGCGTCTGGGCCGGAGTGTGCGTGGTTCTCATTTTCTGCACGCTGCTGGCGCAGGCGCAGCAGACAACGGACCATTCGCGTCAACCGGCCAGAACTGCCCCGCAAGTGAAACAGGTACTGCCTTCCTACGAAGGACAGAATGTTGCAAGCGTTGAAATCGCAGGCCAGCCGGATGTGACTTTTGCGACGGTGCAGCAGTTGATCGCGCAGAAGCAGGGCGAGCCCTTTGCGCAAGCGAAGATCGACCAGACGATAGCGGCGTTGAAGTCTTCTGGACGGTTCAACGATGTCCAGTTGCAAGTGATCCCGGATATCAGCGGTGTGCGAGTGCTCTTCATCCTGCAGCCCGGAATGTATTTCGGGATGTATCAATTTCCGGGCGCGGTGCAGCGTTATTCCTACTCGCGACTGTTACAGGTGACGAACTACCCGCCCGAGGGCCCTTACTCGCAATTCGATATAGAGCGCTCGAAGGATGCATTGCTGAAGTTCTTCCAGCGCAGTGGCTACTTCACGGCCACGGTCGAGCCGCAGATCGAGACGGTTGCGCAGTACGGCATCGTGAATGTGAACTTCAACACGAAGCTTGGAAAACGAGCAAAGTTTGGGAAGGTTGATATCCAAGGGCCAACGCAGCAAGAGACCCTGCGGCTCCACGACAAGATCACGACTTCGATACTGGCCCGGCTGCGTGGCTCGGCCATCCGCGCAGGAAAGACCTACTCGCCTCGCACGTTGGACAGCGCGCGGCAGTATCTGGAAAATGCGTTGGCCAAAGAGGACCGTCTGAACGCACAGGTCAAGCTGGTGGGAGCTGCGTACGATCCGGAGAGCAATCGCGCGGACATCACCTTTCACGTGGAGGAAGGGCCGCTCGTCCGGGTGAAAGTGGAAGGCGCTCATGTCTGGAGCTGGACGCGGAAAAAGTTGCTTCCCGTGTATCAAGAGGTTGGAGTGGACGAGGAGATCATTCAGGAAGGCAAGAATAATCTGGTCTCGCACTTCCAGTCGAAGGGCTACTTCGATTCGCAGGTCGCCGTGAATGTGCAACAGCAGAAGGATGGCGAAAGCATCGTCTACACCATAACGAAGGGGCCCAGGCACAAGGTGGAACGTGTTGCTGTTGCCGGAAACCAGACACTGCGCAGCGAAGAACTGCTGCCTCACGTGACGGTGGAGAAAGAGCACTTCCTTTCGCACGGCAAGTACAGTGACAAACTGGTGCGTGCAAGCGCGAAGAACCTGGAAGGCGTGTACCGTGCAGCGGGATTCAGTGCGGTGAAAGTCCAGCCCGAGGTGAAACGCGAGGGCGACGATCTGAATGTAGTGTTCCGGGTGACGGAAGGTCCGCGCGACGTGGTGCAAACGCTTACGCTGGCAGGCAACGCGACGCTGCCGGTGGAGCAGATCGCTCCCCATGGACTGAAGGTAGTGGCGGGGCAACCCTACTCGCAAAAGTTAGTGGACGATGACCGCAACCAGGTCATGGCTCGCTACCTGCAACTGGGATACCTGACTGCGACTTTCCGCTCGACGGCGAAGGCCGTGAACAAAGGGTCGCACGAGGTGCGGGTGGTTTACCAGATCTACGAAGGACCGCAGGTAACCACGAACAACATCATCACGCTAGGCGCGAAGGCCACCCGACAGAGCTACATCGACCTGACGACCAGGCTCTGGAAGAACACCCCGATGAGCGAAGGCGACATGCTGGCGGCGGAGAGCAATCTGTACACGCCGGGGATATTCGACTGGGCCGAGGTGGACCCACGAAGGCAGATCACCACGCAGAATCGCGAAGACATCGTGGTGAAGGTACACGAAGCCAAGCGCAACCAGCTCACTTACGGATTTGGTTTCGAGGTCATCAACCGCGGCGGCAGCGTACCAAGCGGGACGGTGGCGGTGCCGGGCTTGCCTCCCATCGGATTGAACAAAGATTTCCAGACCAGCCAAAAGACGTTTTACGGGCCGCGCGGAACGTTTGAGTACACGCGCAAGAATTTTCGGGGGAAGGCGGAAACCCTTTCGGTGGGCGCTATTGCCGGGCGGCTCAACCAGAGGGGAACGTTCACCTGGCAGAATCCGAACTTCCGAAGCACGAGTTGGGCCACGAACTTCACCGCGTCCGCCGAGCATAGCAGCGAGAACCCCATCTTCACCTCGCGCAACGGCGATGCGGGATTTCAATTCCAAAAAAACCTCGATGCCAAGAAGACGCAGAATCTGTTCTTGCGATATAACTTCCGCGAGACCCGTCTTTCGAAATTGTTGATTCCGGCCCTGATTCCGGCAGAGGACTTGCGCGTTCGGCTCTCCACGCTTTCGGCAACGTACATACGCGATACGCGGGACAACTCGCTCGACGCACACAAGGGCATTTACCAGAGCTATGAATTCGGATTGAATCCCTCGTTCCTCGGCTCGAGCGTGGATTTCTCCCGCTTTCTTGGGCAGACGGCTTACTACAAACGCATTCCCGCCAACATCGTGTGGGCCAACAGTATCCGCCTGGGTCTGGAAGGAGCGTTTGGTGACAGCCACGTGCCCATCAGCGAGAAATTCTTTTCGGGCGGCGGAAGCACACTGCGCGGATTCCCGCTGAATGGCGCAGGGCCGCAAAACACCATTTCCGCTTGCGGCAGTTCCGGATGCTTTCCCATCACGGTTCCAGTGGGAGGCACGGAACTGTTCATCATCAACTCCGAGTTTCGGATTCCCGTTCCGTTCCGCAAGGGACTGGGCGTAGTCGGCTTCTATGACGGCGGCAACGTCTTTCAGAAGCTCGGGTTGACGGGACAGTACACCAATACCCTCGGCTTTGGCATACGTTACGCCACTCCGGTTGGGCCTGTGCGAGTGGATATCGGTCACAACATGAACGCACCCGTCGGCGTGAAAAGCACGCAAATCTTCATAACTTTAGGACAAGCATTTTGAGCACAGCACCTTCCCTACCGCCGAATTACGAACCACCAGACGAGTCATTGCTGGGCAAGAGCGAACCGCCGCGCAGGCCAAGATGGCCGCGTGTGCTGGGCTGGATGGGCATAGGCGTCCTTGCGTTCGTCACGCTTGTGATGGCTGCGGTGACGTTCGCTTTGCACAGCCCGCGCTTGCATCGCTACCTGCTGGTCACGGCGCAGGAGAAAGCGACAGCAGCGCTGGGAACCAAAGTGAACATCCAGGAGTTCGCGCTGAATTTTTCCGGCATCAGCCCGACGCTGGATGTGTATGGCGTAACCGTGGCGGGGGCGGCACCTTACCAGAACACGCAACTCTTGCAGGTGGAGCACGCCCGCGTGGGAATCCGAGTGGTTTCGCTGCTGGGTCGCAAGTGGTACCTGAGCGATGTGGAAGTCCACCATCCGGTGGTTCAACTATTTGTGGATAAAAGCGGACAGGACAACCTGCCGCAGACGCAGAACTCGACACGGGAGACGAAAAGCAATACCAGCATCTTCGACATCGGAGTGCGGCACGCACTGCTGGACCGCGGAGAACTCTACTACAACAACAACAAGAGCGTGATGAGCGCGGACGTGCGCGAGTTGAATTTCCAGGCAGGCTTTGCTGTGGGACAGCAGCGCTATTCCGGAACGATGGGCTACAAAGACGGCCATCTCTTCATGCAGACGTTCAACCCAATACCGCACGAATTGGAGGCGCAATTCGACATCACGCCGCAGCAGTTGACGATCCACCACGCATCGCTGCGCAGCGGCAATTCGAACATCTCTCTGAACGCCACCGTGAGCGACTTCGACCATCCGCACGTGCAGGCGAAGTACGACGCAGTGGTTGACGCGGGCGAGTTCCGCACCATCCTGAAGAACGCGACCGTGCCAGTGGGCCTGATCAATCTGACGGGAACGTTGCAAGTTGCCAGCCAGCCCAATAAGCCGCTCATCACGGTGATGACCTTGCAAGGCGAGATGAAAAGCAACTCACTGGTGGTGCACATGCCCTCATTCAGCGGTGTGGTGCGAAACATCATGGCGCGCTACGCGCTGGAAAACGGCAATGTGGAAGTGACCGGCTTGCGGGCCATCGTTCTCGGCCGAGCACTCAGCGGCGCGGTCACGATGCGGGACATCGTGGGCAAATCGCAATCGCGACTCAATGTGACCTTGCGTGGTGCTCAACTTTCGCAGGCGAAGGCAATGTTGAATTCGCCATATTTGAACAAAATAGCCGTGGGCGGGACGGTCAATCTTGATGCTGACGCAACCTGGGGGCGCACCTTCTACGACCTGAATGCGCGCACCAACGCCGTATTGAATGCGACTCTTGGGCCGCCCGCAGTCAGCGCAACGACGAACGGCGCGCCCGGCTCGGTTCCTCTGAACGGCATAATCCATGCGAACTACGCGAGTGCAAGCAAGCAGATCACGCTCGCTGACAGTTCCGTGCATACCCCGCAAACAACGCTCACCTTGAACGGCACGGTCAGCAATCGCTCGGCGTTACAGGTGCAGATGCGTTCGAACGACCTGCATGAACTGGAGACGATGGCGGATATGTTCAGCGCTCCTGCTCCGGGGAAACCAGCGCAGCCTATGGATCTTTACGGCACAGCGGAATTCAATGGAGCGATCAGCGGGACTACCTCGGCACCGCACATCACCGGACAACTACAGGCGCAGAACCTGCGCGTGAGAGGAACGGCGTGGCGTTCTCTGCGGACGATGATCGACGCGGGTCCAACGAATGCGAGTTTGCGCAACGGCGAACTTGTCTCTGCTAATAGAGGACGTATGGCGTTCAACCTGAGCACAGGACTGCGCGATTGGTCATACACGGAAAACAGTCCTCTGCAGATCTCGGTCAATGCGTCGCAACTCAATGTCGCGGAACTGGCGAGGGCCGCGGGTTCCACCACTCCGGTCGCGGGAACGCTCGCCATGAATGTGCGACTTCAGGGGACGCAACTCAGCCCGGTGGGTGAGGGGACGATCGACCTGACGCAGGCGAAGATTTCCGGCGAGACGATACCGTCGGCGAATGTTCGCTTCAACGGAACGGGAGATGCCGTGCATGCCACGGCGAATCTGCGCCTGCCAGCGGGCGTGGCAAATGCAGTGCTGACGTACTTCCCCAAACAGCAGGGTTATGAAGCGCAAGTGAGCGCGAAAGGAATTCGCCTCGACCAGTTGCAGGCCGTGAAAGACAGGAATATGAAGATCGCTGGCGTGATCAACTTGAATGCCAGCGGCAAAGGCACGATCAAAGATCCGCAAATGACTGCGACGGTTGCTATTCCTGAGTTGCGTGTGCAGGAGCAGACGATCAGCAGCATCTCTCTGCAGGCGAATGTCGCCAATCATGTGGCGAATTTTGTGCTCGACTCCACGGTACTGAACGCGCCGATACGTGGACGCGGCACGGTGAGCTTGACGGGCGACTACAACGCCAACATCACGCTGGATACGCCGACCATTGCGCTGCAGCCTTTAGTAGCGGCCTATGCTCCATCCCAAGCCGACAACATCACGGGACAGACCGAATTGCATGCGACGCTGCGCGGCCCGCTGAAGAACAAAAATATGGTCGAAGCGCATTTGACAATCCCAGTGCTGTCATTGAACTACAGCAATACGGTGCAGATTGCCGCGCCACAACCGATACGGATCGACCTGGTGAACGGCGTGCTGAACCTGCAACGAGCGGCTCTGCGCGGAACCGGGACCGATATGCAGATACAAGGGACGCTCCCGCTCAACAGCAATGCGCCCGCTCCCCTGCTTGCGGTGGGCACGATCGATCTGCGGCTGGCGCAGTTGTTCGATCCGGACACAACCAGTTCAGGACAGCTCCGCTTCAACATCAACTCGTACGGAGAGCGTAGCGACCCCAACGTACAAGGCACGGTGGAGATTGTGAATGCGACCTACGCGAATGGAGACATGCCGGTCGGCTTGTCCAATGGCAACGGCGTGCTGACGCTGACAAAAGACCGGCTAGTGATCTCGAACTTCAAGGCGACGGCCGGCGGAGGGACGGTGACGGCGCGCGGAGGCGTGGTCTATCGTCCTACCATGCAGTTCGACCTGGCGCTGTTTGGCGACGGTATACGAGTGCTGATGCCGGCAGGAATACGCACCGGCGTGAGCGCGAACATTACGCTGACGGGAACGCTGGAAGAGGCGGTACTGCGCGGACAAGTGAATGTGGACAAACTTTCCTTCACCCCGGACTTTGACGTAGCGAGCGCGATCGGCTCGCTCGGAGGCACGTCGTCGGCTCCGCCGTCGCAGGGCTTCAGTAATAACGTCAGGCTGGACCTCGCAGTGCGCTCCGCTGGCGGAGTCAACCTGGTGAGTCGCGAATTAAGTCTGCAAGGCACCGCCAATCTCAATGTGCGCGGCTCTGCGGCCGACCCAGTCATCACGGGACGCGTAAACCTTTCGAATGGCGATCTCATCTTCCGAGGGAACCGATACCTGCTGCAGAGCGGCACCATCGACTTCGTGAATCCGACGCGGACGCAGGCAAATGTGAATATGGGCATCACTACGTCCATCCAGCAATACAACATCTCGATGCGATTCGAAGGACCCATCGACCGTTTGAGAACGAGTTACAACTCCGACCCGTCGCTACCTCCCTCCGACATCATCAACCTGCTGGCCTTCGGCAAGACCACGGAAGCATCGGACGCGAATCCGACTCCGCCGGGAACCCTCGGAGCGCAATCCGTGATCGCGTCAGCCGTGAGCGGGCAGGTCACGAACAGGCTGCAGAAGTTTGCAGGAATCTCACAGCTGTCCGTCGACCCAACGCTGGGCAGCAACACGCAAAATCCCGGCGCTACGGTGACCATTCAGCAGCGCGTGACGGGAAAGATTTTCGTGACCTTCTCCACCGACGTCACGGGCACGCAGAGAAACGTCATTCAGGTGCAATACCAGAAGAGTCCGCGGCTCTCCTTCAGCGGAACGCGAGACCAGAATGGCGGGTTTGCGGTAGACGTGCGGATTCACAAGAACTGGTAGTCGCAACCGGACCACATCCCGAATGCTGTCGAGAGCGAGTCCAGTCACTGATACCCCCTTTCTATCGCCGAACGCGATTACTCCGCTTTAACGCACTCAGAGTCCGCGCCCGTCGCTCACTTTGTGAAAACTGCCGCGTCGATTCATTGCCGGTGTGCCTACTGGACAAGTACACTTGCGGTCTGAACTTTGGAGGACTAATGCGCAGCATCTTCACCTCACTCATCTGCATGGCTCTCATCGGCGCGGCTGTTGCTCAAGCGCCTAAAACACCAACACCACCCGGCGCGACCAAGCCTGCCGTCACCAAGCCGACGGCTACGGATAAGCCGATCAAGGCGCTTCCCTACACACCCAGTCTCGATGTGAAATCCATGGACCGCACTGCGGACCCTTGCGTCGATTTCTACCAGTACACCTGCGGCGGATGGATGAAGAACAATCCGATTCCCACCGACCAGGCGCGTTGGAGTGTTTATGGAAAGATGGCGGAAGATAACCAGCGCTTTCTCTGGGGCATTCTCGATGACCTTTCGAAGAAGACCGCCGGGCGCAACGCTACGCAGCAGAAGATCGGCGACTACTTTGGCGCATGCATGAATGAGCCGGCGGTCGAAAAGCTGGGCGCATCGCCGTTGAAACCGTATCTCGACAGGATCGATGCGCTGAAATCGAAGTCTGAACTTCCAGCGCTGCTTGCTTACCTGCATCTTCGAGAGCAAGGCAGCGGACAGTTCTTCGGCTTCGGCTCTAACCAGGATTTTGAGAACTCGAGCAACATCATAGCCTTTGCAACCGCAGGCGGACTCAGCCTTCCCGACCGCGATTACTACTTGAAGACCGACCAGCGGTCGATCGACCTGCGCGCGAAGTATCTGGCGCACGTGGAGCACATGATGCAGTTGCTGGGCGACAAGCCGGAAATGGCGAAAGCCGAAGCAGCGCGCATCATGGAGATGGAAACGGCGTTGGCA
>JBBRZF010000157.1:0-8289 GCA_038236965.1 Terriglobales bacterium
CCCATGTCGGTGCCGAAGCCGCCGATGCCTTTGGTCAGACTGTGTACCACCACGTGCGCGCCCAGTTCCAATGGACGCTGGCAGAAGGGCGTGGCGAACGTGTTGTCCACGACGATGCGAATCCTCTCCGCATCGTTCCGTCCGATATTTGCTTTATCCACGACGCGGCGAACGCCTTCTATGTCAATCAGTTCCAGGTCGGGATTCACGGGAGTTTCGAAATAGACGACGCGGGTCTTCCTGGTGATGGATTTCGCGATGGCCTTCATGTCCAGCATGTTGGCGAAGCGCGTCTTCACGCCCTGGCGCGGAAGCCAGTTCATCATCAGCGAGTAGGTACATCCGTAGAGCACGTCGTGCGCTACCACTTCTTCTCCGGCGCGCACGAGCATGCAAATCGCAGCCGAGATGGCCGCCATGCCGGTCGCAAAACACACCGCCATCTCGCCACCTTCAGCAAGCGCCAGGTTGTCTTCCAGCATGCCGCGCGTGGGTTCATCGAGACGGTCATAGATGTAAATGGGAATGTGGCGTTTGGTATCAATCTTGTCGCACGCAAATTCGAAGAAGCCTTTCGCACCGCGCTGCGTGCTGCTGAGGCGGAAGGTAGCCGAGGACGTCATGGGCGGAACCACGTGATGCGAGTAATCCCATCGCGGCGATTCGTGGGTTCCGTGGATCATCCGCGTACGTATCTTGTACTCGGCTGGAACTGGTTTCTTCCTGGAAGTCTTGCTCGCCACTTTTTTAGTCGCCATGAAATCCCTCACATTTTGATTACAAGAAGCTGTGCTCGAATCATACAAGAGGGCACGACAAAGGTGCCGCCGGAGCGACGCCTTTGACGTAGAGCCAAGTTGTGAGGACGGAGCACGCAGAGGCGCTGGGGGCGCGGTGCTCAGACGAACGCTGCGAAAGCGGAGACCTGCCCGTACCTAGCAAGTAGCCCCTGATATTCAGTACTTTCTATTTCAAATACTGGAGCAATTCTTTGAAGGCCGGAGTTCCGCTCTTGCGAAGCAGTTCGTACATCATCATTTCCGTAGAGGAGATGACCGCGCCGGCGTCCCGCATGCGGTCCAGGCCGACGCGCCAATTCGATTCCGCGCGCGAACCGACGGCGTCCGAAGCCACGTGGACCAGGTACCCTTGCGCGAGCGCGCCCAACGCCGTCTGCATGACGCAGATGTGCGCTTCCATGCCGCAAAGCAGCATCGTCGTACGATTGCCGGGCAGGCTCTTTACCGCCGAACAGAACTGGTCTTTGCCGAAGCAGGAGAACTCCAGTTTATCGATGGCAGCAGTCTGCGGCAGCAGGGAAGCTATCTCCGGAACCGTATCGCCCAATCCCTTTGCGTATTGCGTGGTGACGAGCACGGGGATTTCCAGGATGTTGGCCAAACGGATGAGCAGTTGCGAATTCCGCACCAACGCTTCGTTATTAAAGATAGGCGGCAGCAGTTTCTGCTGGATATCGACCACGACCAAGGCGCATTCCTTGGCATCGAGTGGTCTGCGTGCGATCTCGGAGTAATCCATGCGTTCGGTGGGTGTAAGGGTCGAAGCCATCGGTGCCTCCTGCTGCGTGCCTGATGAGAATGTTCATTCTATCAGCGCCCACGAACCTGATCTGTGCTTTAAGGTTTTGATCTAACTGGCAACCGACAACCGGCAACTGTCTTTCAGAACTGCAGGTTGACGCATTCGCGACGAGCAAATAGAATTACCTTGGTCGCGCGATGCAGGTCTTCACAATCGCGACTTTACAATCTAGCCGCACAACTGTGTTGCCCCCTCGTTCAACGGTAGGACAGACGCCTCTGGAGCGTCATATCGGGGTTCGAATCCCTGGGGGGCAACCAAATATCTCCGCAGCAGTTCTGAAGTATCCCCGAAAAATAATCTAACGCCGTCGCTCTCGCACTACCACCCGACCACGTCCGTGATATGGAACACCGCGAAAGGGAACTGGTCCAGGCCGGCGCACATACACATAGGGTCGGTATACGCGGTAGCTCGGATAGCCCACAACAAAGCCGTACGAAGGGTAGTAATACCGTCGCGCATAATACGGGTAGAAGGGACCATACGCTGGTCCATACGCGGAGTACGGATTTGGATAGACAACGGGAGGCGGGGGCGCCATCTCCTGAATCGGCGGAGGCGGAGTCTGTAACTGAGCCTGCTGATAGTCGCCGGAGTTCACTGCGCGGAACGCCTGCGGCGCGTAGCTGGTATCGACCGTAACCGGCGCCATTACTTCGAAGGTGAGCAACGTCTCGGGGTAAACCACGGTCGGGTAGCCTCTGGTCAGCAGGACGCCGAGAACGCCAGCGGCTGCGCCTGCTCCAGCACCGATGGCTGCGCCTTTACCCCGGCCTGCGATGGCGCCTATGACTGCTCCCGCGCCTGTTGTGGCAACCACGGCGCCGGCGTCGCGCTCAACCGTTGGACGGCCGTTCCGCGCCAGCAATTGCGTTCGTAGGGGAGTGGACTGCCCGTCCGCAAGCGTCAGCCTGGTGAGCGTGATTTTCAGGCGCGATACGCCAGAGACCATTCCCGCTCGCTTCACGTCCACCACGCGTCCACCTACGGTCTGCCCTCGCTGCGCGACGACGACACCTTGCGAGATCAATGGCTGCGTGAGCGTCGCCGAGAAGACATCTCCGACACGGTTGCGGTCGGAACTGATTGCTTCATTGATGCGAACGGTGAGGAAGGTTCCCGGCTGGATGGACAAGGGCGGCGCTCCGGCGGATTCGTCCTGCGCGAGTGCCGTGCCCATCAGGGATGACAGGGCCAATGCCAACAGCAACGTAGAAGTGCAACGGGTGTATAAAGTGGCGAAGCGCATATACGAAACTCCTTAGTTGGACTTACCCGGACTAAGGTCTGAAGTTGTGGCGAACATAGCTATGGTAGCCCTGAAAAGGCCTTCGATTTCCCAAAACGGGACAAGAATGGTCAAAAACAGCTACGAGCCAAGAGCAGGCTTTTTAGCTACGAGATTGCGCTCTGTTTGTGTCCTTTTTTCTTTACCAGTTCACGCAGGCGCGTCAACTTATCGTCGGACAAGGTCGCGTGGTTTTCGAAGGCAAGCTGAGTCACCATTGCCTGTTCGTCTTGCGTCAATTCATGCATCAGGATTCGCTGAGCTTTTTTATAGAGGACATCGACCTCATGCTGCCGCTCGTTTGACATTGCTATTCCCCTTACCCGTTTTGCCATCATAGGCTGAAATCCTGTTATGCGGCAAGAAAGGCGTCGCGCGGCCCTCTGCATTGTTCCACCGGCACCGGTTGTCGTTTTGGACAGAGGAATGTTGACGCATGGCGCGCTGCTGAGTACCCTCGCCAAAAGAATATTTTACAAGGGGATTTATGAGACGTTTCGCATTCGCCGCTATTGTCATCTCGCTAATTCTTGGACTGGTTAGCTCCGTCTCGGCGCAAGTAAGCAGCCGTCCAACCCACGACGAACGCATAGGCGACCGCATTCAGTCGGGCGACGATCAGGGATACGGTCGGCAAGGGCCTCCGCCATGGTCTCGGGCGGCGCAACGAAACCGGCGCGATGTTTATTCCGGCACCTTCGTCAACGTGGCCAACGGCAAATGTTTAGATCTCGCCGGTGGGCGCGCCGACAACGGCAACATCATTCAACTCTGGGATTGCAACGGCTTGGACCCGCAGATCTGGCGTGTCATTCGTCTCGATAGGGACGAGTACCTCATCGTGAGTCAGCGCACAGGCAAGGCCGTGGAAGCCGCTCCCGCCGCTCGCGGCAACAGCGCTCTTCGTCAATGGGAATACGCCGGCACGCCCGTCCAACGCTGGCGGATAGAGACGGTTGAGCGGGGAATCGTGCGCCTTGTGAACTCGAGCAGCGGTATGTGCGCCGGAACCGCCCTGCAAATCTTTGGACGCCGAGGCGCAGGGGGAGAAATCGTTCTTGCCGGTTGCAACGGCAGTGCTCCCGGGCAGCGCTGGCGCGTCACCAACTCCGAAGCCTTCGGACGCGGCGACAGTGACGACGGTGATGGCCATCGCGACAGAGACCGTGACAGAGACCGTGACAGAGACCCTTACCGCGACCGTGGGCGTGGCGCTCTTCCGGTTCTGAGCGGCAACTTGCGTTACCGCGGCCAGATCACCTCCCGCAGCAGCCGCAAATGTCTCGACATCAATGCGCCCAATACTGGCAATGGCGCTTACGCTCAACAATGGAATTGTTCGCAGGAAGCGAACCAGCGGTGGAGGGTAGTGGACCTGGGTGGCGACACCTATGCACTGCAACTCGACCAGGGCGGACTCGTGCTCGACATTGTTGGCGAGAACCGGGCCAGCGGCGCGCTCATTGAGCAGAGGCGATGGGATGGATCTTCGTCGCAGCGCTGGCGCCTTCGGACCATGCCGGGCGGAGCCTATGAATTCGTCAATGAAAGCAACGGAAAATGCCTGGATGTGAGGCGTGAGCAGGAATTCCAGAACGGCACCAGAATACAGATGTGGGACTGTCGCGGCGGCAATAATCAGCAATGGCTCCTGCAGTAGGCGGCGCAGTGCACACAACTCTAGGAGAGGCTTCGGCCTCTCCTCTTTCTTTTGGGCCCACAATGGGACGCAGGAAAGCGAGTCGAATACTCCTCGTTGCAGATTGCGCGTCGGACGGCACTCGTGAGGTGCGGAGCATCCATTACTACGAACGAAAGGAGTTTCTATGGTAGCGCGCAAAGCAAAGCAGCAATCCATTGCGCTTGCCGCTGTGATGGTTCTGCTCTTGGGGATCGGTCTTTGGGCAGGGCCGCAACAGCCGGTGAAGACGCAGTCGAGCCACGGCAACGCGACGGCAGGCAGAACGCAGCAAGCCGCGCAAACTTCGAAACCGCAGTCGCAAACCTCGCAAACTTCACAACAACCTGACCAGGGCATGGACACCGCGGCACGCATCTCGCAGGAGTTAAAGGCGGCGCACATCCAGCAGCGCGGCGCAACAAGCTACATGCCTGTTGCGGATGAAGCGCAATTGGCAGACGTAATGGCCAAGATGAAGTCGGCTAAACCGGGGATTGAGCAGAAGCAGAGGTCGTTGCTGGAGCAGCGGTACGACTTGTCTGACCGTTCATCTGCCGGCGCGAAGATGTCCAGGGGCAAGCCTCTACAAGAAGGCGTTCGTGTGAAGCTCGCGTCCGGCATGACCTGGGAAAAACTGGCGATGATGACTCCAGACCAGATCAGGGAACAGGGCACGCTCCCGCAAGGATTCTTGCCCTTGCCGCATCCAAACCATGATGAAGGCGGCATGTTGTTCCCAAAGTTCCACATCACCGAAGTGAAGCTGCAAACCGGTCGAGACCTGACGCGGTACGACCTGGACTTCGATATCCCGGATCATTTTCTGCCGGAATTTCCAGCACCAATCTATCTGACAACGCGTCTGGATCTTGGCGATGTATCGCAAGGCAAACTGGTAACGTCGGAAAATTTTTTCGAACTATTCAGCGGCATCCTTAATCCGAAGCAACTTGATGGCTTGCGTTTGTTGCTCACTCCGTTTCCGCAGCAGCAGTTCAATCTGACGAATGATCGCAGGTCGGAGCTTCCGAGCATGGGCGTGTCGTGTTTCGATTGCCACCAGAACGGGCACACGAATGCCGGGACGCACTTGGTCGGCGATATTCGTCCGCAGGCGTTCCGGCACCGTCTCGGTACGCCTTCGCTGCGCGGACTGAATGTGCAGCGATTGTTCGGTTCTCAACGCGCGCTGAAAACCGTGGAAGACTTTACGCAGTTCGAACAGCGGGCTGCCTATTTCGATGGCGACCCTGTGATCGCGACGAAGAAGGGAGTGAACGTACTGGAGCGCGGAAGCCAAATCCATGATATGGCGGAGTTCCAGGAGTTGCTGGACTTTCCGCCGGCACCGAAGCTGAACGTGTTTGGACTACTCGACGAAACGAAGGCGTCGCCGGCGGAGGTTCGCGGGCAGCAGGTATTCTTCGGAAAAGGCCAATGCGGACAATGCCACCAGGCTCCGTATTACACCGACAACAACATGCACAACCTGCAGACAGAGCGCTTCTACAAAGCGCACATGATCAACAAAATGGCCGCTGCCGCGGATGGGCCCATCAAGACTTTCCCATTGCGTGGCATCAAGGACTCGCCACCCTATCTGCATGACGACCGTCTGCTAACGCTGGAGGACACGGTAGAGTTCTTCAACCTTGTCCTTGGAGTGAAACTGTCTCCACAAGAGAAGGCCGACCTTGTGTCGTTTATGAAGGCACTGTAGCCGCGGAGATGTTGGAGAGCAGAAACGCCCCGTCAAATAGGCGGGGCATTTTTTGTTGAAGAGAGGCGATGCTAAGATTTGTCGCGAGGAAAGTGAAACGATGGACAGCAAATTAAACGTGCGCGTGGCGACCGCGAATGACCGGGCCGACATCATTGCCCTGGTCAATGCGGCCTTCACGGTGGAAACGTTTTTCGAAGGCACTCGTACCGACGACGACCGACTGACCGAAATGATGGGGACGCGCGACTTCCTGGTCGGAGAGGAAGGTGGCCGAATCCTGGCTTCCGTGAGCACAGAGGTACGAGACGAGCGCGGCTACTTTGGGATGCTGGCCGTGGATCCCTCGCAACAGGGAAGAGGCCTGGGACGAGTGATGGTGGAAGCCGCCGAGGCTCATCTGCGACAGCGTGGTTGCGAAGTCGTGGATATCACGGTTCTCAGCCTGCGTCCGGAATTGCCCGGTTACTATCGCAAACTCGGTTACGTGCAGACCGGAGTGGAAGAGTTCCATCCCTCGCGACCATTCAAGGACGGAGTGGAGTGTATCGCCATGGTCATGACAAAAGAGTTATAGGCAAAGCAAAAGCCCCGGATTCCGGGGCTTGTCTTTGAGGAAGCAATGTCAGCTATTTCGGTTCGGATTTGGAGGGCTCACTGGGTTGTGCATGAGCGCCCTTGCATTTTTCAATGATTGCCGAACGAAGGCGGACGCGCAAATCGTCGGGAAGTTCGTAGATCTTCGAATCACGATAGATCTCGATGGTTCGTTTCGTGGTATCGCAAACTACATAGCAGTTGTGGCACCACTGTAGATGATCTTCCAGCTCGGCTTTCGTCCGTGCATCCATGGACTGGTCGAGGTAGTCGGTAAGCTCTTGGAGAAACTCAGAGCAGGTCACGGTTTGCCATCTCCATCGCGTTTAAAATACTTACTCAAACGTTCCCTCAATTGCAGGCGAGCACGCAGCAAGCGGCTCTTTACGGCCGGAACGCTCAGATCCAGCGCTTCCGCCGTTTCCTCGGTTGAAAGCCCTTCCACGTCGCGCAGTACAAAGACTGTGCGGAAGCCGGTGGGCAATCCCTGTATCGTCTTCCCGAGAATATCCTTCAACTCTGCCTGGTTATACTGCTGCTCGGGATTCGGCGACCAATCGGCCACTTCCCGCGGCATGCTGTCTTCCTCGGTCTTGATGTCCTCATCCAGCGATACCATCCGTTCGGGACGGCGACGCCGCAATCGCATGAGGGCTTCATTGACCGCGATCCGAACCAACCAGGTATAAAACTTTGACTGGCCCTGGAACTGCCCAAGATTCGTATAAGCCTTCAGGAACGCGTCCTGTACGACATCTTCCGCGTCTTCGCGGTTTTGCGTGATGTGGTTCGCAATGCGAAACACATTACGGTCGTAACGCTTGACGAGTTCTTCGAAGGCGCCGATGTCACCAGCTTTTGCGGCTGCTACTAGAGCGGCCTCGTCGCTAGTGGGCTCTCCTACTTTGGATTCGATTGCTTCCATACGGTTTCGATTCACGATTTTCGTGGCTTTCCAAAAACAGGACGGAATTTTCCTGGAGTGGTAAGCCGAATACCTGAGACCAATTGTAACGGCTGGCATCGACTTGCGGGAAGCCCTGTCGGAAAAGACAGGCCAAAACCGGAAATCCGGGATGCTTCTGGTGCACAATCTTGTACCAGCGTGTCGTTGACAGCGGGCGCGAAGCAAATCATAATCCGCTGACAGCCCGGAACTCAGGAAAGGTCTCCCGCACATGGCGGACTCTAGAACAATTCGCGAGACATTGGAACGCGCCGTCGGGGAAGTGTTGGACGCGCGCATGGGTGAAATGCGGAGAGAGCTGATCTCCCGCGTCGCGAGAGAACTGGAACCTGCGCTGGCCGTCGCGCCCGGAAGCGCGCCAATCGACCTTCTGAACGCCGCCATCCACAGCGTTCAGGACGCGGTATCGCAAGCAGACATTCTGCGTGCCA
>JBBRZF010000158.1:0-8228 GCA_038236965.1 Terriglobales bacterium
AGAACAGCAGATGGCCGGGATTGGACGAGATCACTTCGATGGGTTTTTTATCGCCATCCAGCGCCATCGCGTAGAACGATTTGTGCGGCATCCAGAACGCCTTTTCGAAACGCTTTGCGAGTTCGTTTGCTTCCTTCTTCAGCTTGTCTGCAGTTTTGGAATCGCCGAAACTGCGCAGCAGGGACGCCATGCGGTACTTGGCGTCGTACACGTAGCCCTGCACTTCGCAGAGCGCGATAGGCGCTTGCGCAACCGTACCGTCGCAGTGGATGTTCGCGTCCCAGGAATCCTTCCATCCTTGATTGACGAGTCCCTTGGTGGAGCGCCGTTGATACTCGACGAATCCATCGCCGTCGAGGTCTCCATATTTTTCTATCCACTCCAGCGCAGCGTAGGCGTTCGGAAGCAACTCCTTCACTAGCGCCTCGTCGGCAGTCCAGTTGAAGGTTTCGCTCAGTAGAATCAGAAACAGCGGAGTCGCATCCACCGAGCCGTAATACGGCCCAAAGGGCATCTCTCCGCAACGCGTCATCTCGCCATCGCGAAGTTCGTGCAGTATCTTTCCCGGTTCCTCATCGCGCCAATCATTGCTGACTTTTCCCTGATGGCGGGCAAGCACGCGCAAGGTATCGATGGCGAGTTGCGGATTCAGCGAGAGCGACTGATAGGCCGCGATGATCGAGTCGCGCCCGAAGATGGTCGCGAACCACGGGATGCCGGCAGCGATGATGTGCTCCTTCCCGGCGGGGATGCGCAGCGCATGGAAGTCGCCCGTGCATGTCTTCATCATCTCGTCGAACACTTCATTGCTGCTCTCGAAGGTCGTGGACTGCGTTTCCCATGCGCGAAACGCGTCGCGACGTTGACGCAGGTTGCTCGCGAAGCTATGCGACTTTTCGCTAACGTTGGTCTCGTCCACAAAGGGCGTGACGTTGACCTCGATGTGAAATTGCTTCAGTGGTTCGAGGTGCAGTTCCCAGCGCGCGGTGCGCTCCTCGATCGACGAAGCCGGCGGAGACACATGCACCAGCGTCTGCCGCAGCACGTTATCCAATCCGCGATACACGAAGATGATCTGGTCGCCCCGAACCACCGGCTTGAAATACTGGCCGTGGATGCGACGGGCGACTCCGCGCACCTGAAAGACGTCCACAAAATCCGCGTCGTAGCTTAGTTCCACGACGAAGTCGACCGGAATGCGATTGAAATTCTCAAACGTCAGCCGGTCGAAGAAAATGTCGTTCGCGAGAAGCTGTTCGCGGCGTATGTGGACGGTGTTCTCCGGCAAGTCAAAAGAATCACGCAGCGTAATGTTGCCCGTGGTGAGTTCGATCTGCGAAGCGTAGGTCTTCTCCGTGCTGGACGACAAAACGACGGCACGATGACCGTCGATATTGAATTCCAGATGACTGAGGAAGCGTGTGTCCTGGTGAAAGAAGCCGACGTCAGGAGCGCCGCCGGGCTGGATGTCTCCGGCGACCGTGGTGGACAAGAAGGTTTTGCCGTCGATCAAGGTGAGGTTGTTCACCTTGCGCGGTTCCAGAACCTGAAAGGCGAGCCGCGGCTCAATATGCGGCGAATCAACAGCGATCAAGTCTGTTTCCGGAACAAGCAATTGTGTACTCATGCGGCCGCTCGCGGGCCTTCGGAATCTTCAAAGATCGAGGATTGATCCAGCACCTCGGCGTAAAGTTCCGCATAGTCATGCACCATACGTTCGACAGAGAAGTTTTTCTCCACGTAGGCGCGTATTCGTTCCGGCGAGATTTTTTCAAGTTCCGGAACCCGGGCGATCATCTGCTCGGCAGAGCTGCAGACCAACCCTGAAACGCCATCGCGAATCACCTCGCCTACAGCGCCGCCGGGCAATGCGAGAACCGGCGTCCCGGTCGCCATCGCTTCGATCATCACCAATCCGAATGGCTCGTTCCACTGGATGGGGAAGAGCATGGCCTTGGCATTGCCGAGCAACTCGTTCTTGGCGGCAAGATCTGCCGGGCCGACGTATTCAATGAAGCGTCCGTCGATGTGCGGTTTGATCTTGCTTTCGAAATAATCGCGGAAGCAGGGCTGCACCTCGCCCGCGATTTTCAGGGGGATGCCTGTCGCTTTCGCAACCTGTATGGCCAGGTGCGTTCCTTTCATCGGCGCAATGCGCCCCAGGAATGCGAAGTAATCCTTCTTGCGCGGCTCGAACTTATAAAGTCCCATGTCGACGCCGTGATGGATGGTGCGCATGTGCGGCATCTGCTCACCGGCCTGTTGGTAGCGGCTGATCGTGACGTAGCAGACCTGAGGGTAATCCGCATAGAAGTCGCTCAGGTGTGAGTCATGTTGATGATGGACGGTGTAGACGAAAGGCGGCCCAGAGAACCTGGAGAACGCCAGACCGGGAACATTGTTGACATGCAGAATGTCGCAATCGCTCCACGCGTCGCGGACAGCCCATGCCGTGTGGTTGATGTCCTTTAGATTTGCATAGACCTCGCCGTCGATGGGCCACTCTGACTTAGGGTAAAGAGAGCGGACTTCGACATCAACTTTGGATTCGCCATTGGCATAAACGACTACATCGATTCCCAGCTTCTTTAAACCTTCTGCAAGGTGTGCAATGAACAGTTCTGTACCCCCATAGTGCGTAGGCGGAATAGGAATAAAGGGTGGGGCGATCAAAGCAATTCTCATGTAACCCCTTCTCTTAAATGATGTTGAGGACGAGCAAAACAATGCGAGACGCAGCCGTAGCTGCGCGTTTTTTATTTGTAATAGAAAAGATGCGGGATTTGGCCTGCTGGTTTACACGGCAGAGCTGATCAGCACTGCAATTCCAACAACTCCGGCGAGATCAGTCGCGGAGCAGCGCCGGATGATTGGACGTCTGCTTCGTGCGGCGCGAGAAAGCGGATTCAACAGCATTCTCAAACTGTTCGGCACGTATGTCGCTGGTGTGTTCCGCAAGGACCCGCTGCTGGGCCGCACGTCCCATGCGAGAAACCTCTGCGTCCGAGATGTCGCACAAGTAACGCACTACGTCCGCCGACGAAGTGGGCAGCAGTATCTCGCGTCCGGGGGTGAAGAAGCTGTCTAGTCCTGGCCAATTGTCGCTCACGATGGCGGCGCCGCAGGCAGCGGCTTCAAACAATCGCACCGAAGGGGAATACCCGGCCTGCACCATGTCCCGCCGTGTGACATTCAGCGTGAATCGCGAGGAGGAATAGAAATGCGGATGCCAACGCGGATTCAGGTGGTTGATGTGGCGTACATTCTTCGGCCATTTCACCGCCCGGGGATACTGCGGCCCGGCAACGATGAAGTTGCAATCAGGCAGCGCGCGCGCGGGTTCGCACAGCAGTTCGTCGATCTTCGGTTGCCGGTCGGGAGCGTAGGTTCCCATGTAGCTCAAGTCGCACGCATAACGTTTGCTGATGGGAAAAGCGTGGTACTTCTCCGGATCGAAACTGCAATAGAGCGGCACCGCCATTGGAGCGTGAAAGCGTTCTTCGATCTCGCGCAACATCGGTCCGCCTGTGAAGCTGAAGTACACATCGAAGCCCGTCACCTGCTCCACCCGCAGGTAACCGGTGTTCCCCTCCCGCAATTTCGAGATGGTGATCGGCGTATCGATGTCGTAGAAAGTTTTGACGCGCGAGGGCGAATCAAACACTTCTCCGATGGCGAGCACCCCGTCCGGAAAATACGAACCCACCATGGCAACGTCGGTGTCAGACAATTCCCGGCGCACCTCCGGGATGATGGCGCTCCACTCTTCGTATAGTTTCAGAGAGCAGAAATCCGGCTCGGGAAGATCGCGATTAGATTCGTACCACTCCTGGTTCTTCTCGAAGAACACGATACGATGTCCACGCGCATGCAGCGCTCGCGCCAGTGCACGAAACGTAGTGGCGTGACCGTTGCCCCACGACGAAGTGATGGAAAGTCCGAAGATCACTATCTTCATAAATGCCGCTCACGCTGTCCGTTCCAGATCGTATTGCGCATTCATCTCTTCCAGGGAGACAGCGCTCGGATGACGATCGCTCCGCGAACCACGAAGTATCTCTTCCACCTGTCTCGCCCGAAGTGAGTAGGTGTATTCCTTGAGTGCGCGTTCGCGCATCGCCGCGCCCATCTTGCTGGCCTTCGTCGTCGAAAAGGTGCGCAGATAGTGAACGATGTTTTCCGCGCCGGAAGCAATCAGTATCTCCTTGCCCGGGGTGAAGAACGTCTCCACACCAGCCCACTCATCGGTGATGAGGCACGCTCCCGCTCCTGCGGCCTCAAAGAAACGCGTTGGGGGAGAAAATCCGGTCTTCGCCATGGATTCGCGATTCACGTTGAGCACCATGCGCGCCGAGCAATTCACACGATTGTGATCGTTGGTGCCGACGTGACCGATCCAGCGCACGTTTTTCGGCAATCGTTTATTTCCCCAACCTTCACCGCCAAGAATGAAACTCGTCTCCGGCGCAAGTTCAGCGGCCCCCATGAAAAATTGTTCGACGCGCGCTTCGCGGTCAGGCAGTCGATTCGCAACGAAAACCAGGTCGCACGCCAGCGACGGGTCGGCATCAACGGGATGGTGCGTGTCCGGGTCGAGCGAGTTGTAGATGGGATAACAATTGCGCGCGCCAAGCGCGAGGTATTGCGCTACCACCGGCGCGCCCCCGCCATAGGTAAAGATGAAATCGTAGTCAGGGATCAGCGGACGAAATGGGTCGGCGCTATCTCCTTCGACCCGCGCTAGCGTTGCCGGTGCATCCACGTCCCAGAAACAGACCTGCGTGCGTTCGGAGCGGCACTCCAGTACGCGCTCTTCGAGTAGCGCATCGCCGGCACCCACGCCGCTATGTTTCACCACGAGGTCCGACGTGCGGGCCAAGGAGATCAGTTCCTCGATATCGCGCGGCGTCTGGTAAACGATAACGTTCGCATACTCGACTTCGCTCACATCGCGATTCTGCTGTCGTTTGTAAATGTCAGGCTCGGCGAAGGTGATCTCGTGTCCCAGGGCTGCAAGGTTCTTATAGATCCCGCGGTAGTAGGTGGCGGCGCCGTTCCAGTAAGCGGAGGTGATGCTGGAGCCGAAAACAAAAATCCTCATCGCCCAAGTTCCTCGCAGATCTCTGTCAACTGCGCCGCACGATGCGCGCAGGTATGCCGTTTCTTGATCGTTTCAAGCCCGCTGGCAGCGATTTGCGCACGAGCGGCGTCATCCTTCAGAAGGTGTTCGATCTCCGCCGCCATGGCTTCGCCATCGTTTACCAGCACATAATCTTCGCCGGGACGGAAGAGATGTTCCGTGTCGCTCCAGGGCGCGCAGATAAGCGGAACGCCACAGGCCAGCGCCTCAAAGACGCGGATGGTGGGAACGCCGCTCAGGCCGTTGGTATACTGCCGGCGCGGGACGTGCAATGCGAGCGCACTCTGCGCGTACACAGTCGGAGCCATCAAATTGGGAACATAACCGCGGAATTCTATGCCGGCGCTTTCCAACATTTTGCGGCCCAGGTCAGGATAGCGAACTCCATGCACCACGAACCTACGGTCGGGCAATGCCGCCGCTGGACCGATCAGGTACTCCATCAGTTCGCGCGTACGCTCTTCGTCGCCCCAGTTCCCTATCCAGCAAACGTCGCTCGCACACTCGGCAGGCAATGGCTTGAAGACCGAGGTGTCAGCGCCTTCATGGAAGGTCCAGACATTTGCGATTCCAAAACCGTCCTTATAGATGCGGCGGATCGCGTCTCCGAAGGCAAGCACTCCGTCGAACAGGTGCAGATGAAAGCGCAGGATGTCGCGCGCGCTGGTGTAGGCGCGATGATGCGTGTCATGGAATAGAGCGAGAAAACCATTCTTCTTCTTCCGTGCAAGCACCGCGTTCACTACTTCAGGGTCATTCCACTCATGAATGATGACGACGTCGGCGCCTTCCAGTTCTTCGTTCAGGAATTCTTCAAAAGTGCTGTCGTTCTGATAAAACCGAATATCGAGTTCCGGATACGTTCGGCGGAAATTGTCGATGGCATCGATCGCCATCTCGCCTTCCTGTTTTACCAGGTTGCTCAGCGACCAGCCGCCCAGTTCCTCATAGCAACGCACTTCGTGTCCCATGCGCAGCAGCTCGCGGACCAGGCCGCGCAGAAAGTGTGCGTTGCCATGGTTCCAGTCGCTGACCCATGAGTGTGCAAAAAAACGGAATCTCAATCTCTGGCTCATGCCGCGATCACCTCCGCGGACACGAGCATCTGGTACAGGTTCATATAATCCTCCACCATGCGATCGGCCGTAAAACGCTGGCGCGCACGGTTATACGCAAGATTTGCGTAAGTAAGTCTGAGTTCGCGGTCATTCTGCAATCGCTCCAGCGCTTGTCCCAGGCTCTGCGCATCGTTGTAGCGGAAATAGTAGGCAGTCTGTCCCCATAACTCGTGGAACGTAGGAATATCATTTGCAACGATTGCACAACGCGAGAGCGCGGCCTCGAGCGGCGCCAATCCGAACGGCTCGTAGCGGGATGTGGCGGCGTACATCGAAGCTCGCGCATATAACTGCCGAAGTTGTCCTTCGCTTTGCACGCCCTTGTAGTGGATGCGTGGCTTGGAATCATCAACGATGGCGGCCTCGGTGCGAAGCGCAGCGTCCGCATGCTGCTCGGAGCCCACGATGAAGACCGGGATCGCCGGCTGGAATTGCGTCAGCAATCCCGCCTGCTTGCCCGCATCCCAAACGCGGCCCACCGTCAGAACGCAATCCTCTTTCGAAACGTGGGGATTGAACAGTCCGGGCGAGCGACCGTTGTAAATCACGCTTCCCTGTTTCGGCCTGCCGAAGTTCGCCGCCACTTGCTCCAGCATCCAGCACGTCGGTGCGACAACCGCCGTCGCGTTCTCCAGTCCGAACCCCACCGCCTCACGATACCAGCGCAGCCACTTCACCTCGCGCGGTTCCTCGTTCTTGACGGCGATCCACCAGCTCACAACATCGCTGTGTGCCACCACCAGCTTCGGGATCGAAACCGGCAACGCGCCATAACAGAACTGGTTCAGGTGCAGCAGGTCGGGCTTGAGTTCCTCGATCAACGCCAGCAGATAATCCGACGAGGGCTGGATATCCTGTTCAGCCTCCTGCATCCACTCCAGGCGAAACGCCGTCGGACGATAGTCGAGACCTTTTAGCCCGTCCATCCACTCCGTCTGCGTCGCCGTGGGAATATCCCCAAAGCTCACCAGCGTTACCCTCACGCCGCGGCGCACAAGTCCGGTGACGAGTTCACGCGCGTACGTCCATACGCCCCCGACCGTGTCTGCCGTGACTAGTACATGCATCGTTTCCTGCCGTCTGTTCAGAACTTCCTGCCGCTTTACGCGGTCAATCCGAATGAAGTCAGTTGCTGCGACGCTTCGTTCAGGCGGTCGACCGCAGTTTGCGAACGCAACCACTCCACTAAATCCCGTACTCCATTTTCAAACCGGTACTGCGGTTCGTAGCCGAGCACCCGCTTGGCCTCGGAGATATCGGCAAAGCAATGGCGGATGTCTCCAGCGCGATACTTCCCCGTGACCTCCGCACCCACAACGCTTCCGAGCGACTGGCCCAGAACTTTGGCAACATCGCGGATCGAGATGGGAACACCGCTGCCGATGTTGAGCGCCATCCCGTTTGCTTCGCTTCGCTGCATGGCCAGCAGATTTGCCCGCACCACGTCATCCACGCTGACGAAGTCTCGCATCTGGTCGCCGTCTTCAAAGACCCTGGGCGCGCGCTGGTTCAGCAATCGCGACGCAAAGATGGCTGCCACTCCCGTGTATGGATTCGAGAGAGCCTGTCGCGTGCCGTAAATATTGAAGTAACGCAAGGCAACTACGGGCACGTCGTAAGTACGTCCGAAAAGCAGCGTCATCTCTTCCTGATCTTTTTTCGAGAGCGCATAGATGGACGTACACTGCAGTGGCTTTGATTCGGTCGTCGCCGCCGGCTTCATGTCGCGCGCGCAGATGGCGCACTGCACTTCCCAGTGTTTCTCTTTCAACTGCGCGGTAGGACGCGGCGGCGGAGCCATCTCTCCATGCTCTTCGCAGCGATATTTGCCCTCGCCATAGATCGACATCGATGACGCCACGATGAGCTTCTCGAACTTCAGCTTGTTATCCAGCAGCACTTGCAGCAGGTTGGCCGTGCCTTGCGTGTTGATCTCCATGTAACGAGATATCTCGTACATCGATTGGCCT
>JBBRZF010000159.1:0-8191 GCA_038236965.1 Terriglobales bacterium
AAGATTGCGGGACTGCCGCAGATGAAAGTAGCGTGGCTGGCTACGAGCGGACCGGAAGCTTTGTCGCGGGAGGCATTGGCGCGGCTCGAGGTTATTGCCGACACTTACCTTTCGATGAATGCGCCGATGCAGTGGGCGCTGCCGGAACTGTTGGCATCGCGCCGTAGTTTGCAGCGGCAACTTGCAGAATGCTCGCGGGCGAACTTAGAAGAACTTGACCGCCAACTCGCGTGCCAGAAACTTTGTGCGCGTCTGCGAATAGAAGGCGGATGGTACGCGATTCTGCGTGTTCCGGTCACACGCTCGGATGAAGAACTCGCCATCGCGCTGATCGAATGCGAGTCCGTGCTGGTGCATCCCGGACATTTTTACTACTTCGCTTCGGACGGGTACCTGGTCATCAGCCTGATCACGCCGGAGGTGGATTTTGCGGAAGGCGTGCGAAGGGTCGTGCGTCATGTATTGGGCAGGGGCTGAAGCCCCGTTTCGCGAAGCTCTTTTCGGCACGACTAAAGTCGTGCCCTGATACAAAGCTCGTTCTGAGTAAGATTGTTCTGAGTAAGCTTGTTCTGAGTAAGCTTGTTCTGAATAAGCTTGTTCTGAATAAGCTTGTTCTGAGGAAGCTTGTTCTGGGGAAGCTTGTTCTGAGGAAGCTTGTTCTGAGGAAGCTTGTTCTGAGGAAGCTTGTTCTGAGTCATGAAGCTTGCCGTGAATCCTGAATAGAGCTCGCCCTTAAGCTCGTCCTTAAAGAAGAGCCTTGGACCTACTTCCGCAGGAACGGATTCATCTCGCGTTCTCGCCCAATGGTAGTCATCTCACCGTGGCCGGGAATGACGATGGTGTCGTCTGGCAGTGCCATCACGCGGTCGTGCAGGGAATCCATGATCTTTTCGTACGAGCCGCCGGGGAGGTCGGTGCGCCCGATGCTTCCGGCGAAGAGCGTGTCGCCGGCCACCAACTTCTTGTCGGCCTCAAAGTAGAGGCAGATGGAACCCTCTGTGTGTCCGGGGGTGTGAATGACCTGCGCATTCAGCGCTCCGGCCTTCACATTGTCTCCCGTAGTGACACTCTGGTCGATGGCCACGTCTTCTGGAGGCTTCATCCCGATCCACGCCGCCTGCACGTCTAGCATCTTCAGAAGTGCCTGGTCGTTGTGGTTGAGTAGTACCGGAGCTCCGGTGAGTCGCTTCAACTTGGTTGCGCCGCCTACGTGGTCGATGTGCGCATGCGTGACGATGATCTGCTTGACCACCAGGGAGTGCTTCTTGAGCAGCGCGACGATGTCCTCGATGTCGTCGCCGGGGTCGATGACCATGGCTTCGTGCGTTGCTTCGTCGCCGACGATGGAGCAGTTACATTGCAGGGGTCCCACGGGGATCACGATATGCAGCATCTTCTAAGTTTATATGCAGGGCGGGGAATCAGTCTGTTCGAAAGTCAGATGTTTCAACGGCAATGAAAAACGCCTCCCGCAGGAGGCGTTGAAAGCTGAGTGATTAGCGAACTACTTAGGATTCAGAGGCTGCGGCTCAGGAGCGGGTTTCTGCTGGTTCGGCGTTGTCTTTGCCGGAGCCGACGTGGAAGTGCCGCTCAGGACGGAGGACGAGATACCCGCACGGCGCGTCGCGATGATGGCCAGCCAGAATGAGCTGAGCATGAAAATCACGGCTGCATAGGTGGTGACCTTCGAAAGTGCGTTGGCCGCGGAACGGGGACCGAACGCCGTCTGGCTGCCCTGGCCGCCAAAAGCAGCGGCGATGTCGGCGTTCTTGCCGCTTTGCAGCAGAACCACCGAGATCAGGAACACGCAAACTAATATGTGAATGATCGTGATTGCAATGTACATGCCAGACTCTTTCGCCGCGCGGCATAAATCAACCGCGAAAAGGAACTATATTGCCACTTGTGAGGCTATTGAAACTGAAGAAGATTTGGTGCGGAAGGCGGGACTTGAACCCGCACGCGGTTAAGCGCCACCCCCTCAAGATGGTGTGTCTGCCAATTCCACCACTTCCGCACTGGCACGACCCGCTCACAACTTGGGCCGAGGTCATTCAGCTTCAAAAGAACTATTAAGAGGCAGTCACAGTATAGCAAAGACTCTGTGGACTTCCTAGAGGAGGCTTTGTGTTCGCCCGTTCGCTCGATGTCTGGTCGAACACCTGGCGCCGCCTTTCTACCACTTCACGATTTTGGCGAATGAGTCCGGCTTCAAGCTGGCGCCGCCAACGAGGGCGCCGTCGATCTCCGATTGCGACATCAGGGAATTCGCGTTATCCGGTTTCACGCTGCCGCCGTAGAGAATACGTAGTTGCTGCGCGAATTCCTTGCCGAAAGCCTTATCGGCTTCGTGACGAATGACGCTATGCGCGTCCGCCGCCATTTCCGGCGTGGCGGTCTTACCCGTGCCGATGGCCCAGACAGGTTCGTAGGCAACCGACATCTTCGCGGCTTTGCGCGCCGAGATTCCGCGGAAGGCCAGCGAGCATTGCCGGCGCAGCACGTCTTCGGTGAGCTTGGCTTCGCGCTCTTCGAGGACTTCTCCAACGCACAGGATGGGGGCGAGTCCGGCTTCCAGCGCGACCTCCAGGCGACGGTTCACCGTGTCGTCGGTCTCGCCGAAATACTGGCGTCGCTCGGAGTGGCCGAGGATGACGTACTCGCACCCGGCGCCGATGAGCATCGCGCCAGAAACAGCTCCGGTGAACGCGCCTTCTTTTTCCCAGTACATATCCTGCGCGCCGATGTGAACATGGGAGCCCTTGGCAGCGTCCACTGCCTTGGCGATGCAGACGTAAGGCGGACAGACGACGATCTCGTCGCGCTTGTGCCCGCTGACGAGAGGCAGGAATTCATCCATGAATTGCAGCGTTTCCGCGGGCGTCTTGTACATCTTCCAATTGGCGGCAATGATTTTTTTTCTCATGAGTGCATTGGGCCCTCAGCCCTTGTCTTTCAGGATTCCGTTGTTTGTATCGTATAACGCAAAGGCGGTTCCACACTCTGCGCCAGATCTTTTGCAGCTTGAACGTACGCATCGAAGGCCGCAGCCCCGAACAAAACGAAGCGCACTTCGCGTACTCGTTTGCAGTGAGGAAGCGATTCCGCCACCGCCCCTACAGCTACCTCAGCGGCCTGATGCAGGGGATAGCCATAGGCACCCGTGGAGATGGAAGGGAAGGCCAGGCTGTGCAGATGCAGTTGGTCGGCCGTCTGCAGCGATTCGCGATAGCAACTGGCAAGCGTTTTCGCTTCCTCGTTTCCGCTGCCGCGCCAGATAGGGCCCACGGTATGGATGACGTATCCAGCTTTCATATTGCCGCCAGTTGTCGCTACCGCTTTTCCAGCAGGAAGGCTGCCGCGCTCGGCGATGACCTGTTTACATGCCTGCAAGATCGCCGGACCGCCCGCGCGATGGATCGCTCCATCTACGCCGCCTCCTCCCATCAGAGAGGAGTTTGCGGCGTTCACAATGGCATCCGTATCCTGCGAGGTGATGTCGCCTTCGGTAAACAACACCGAGGAGCCTTCGCCCAGCAATAACCGCACATCGTCGCGCACGCGAACCTCTACCTACTTGTTGGTCAGGGCTTCCACGCCCGGCAACTTCTTGCCTTCCAGGAACTCCAATGACGCACCACCCCCGGTGGAGATGTGGGTGATGCGGTCGGTGACGCCGGCTTTGTGTACGGCCGCCACACTGTCTCCGCCGCCCACGATCGTCGTCGCACCAGCATTATCGGCAACTGCCTCGGCAATCTTCATTGTGCCCTTGGCGAATGCGTCCATCTCGAAGACGCCCATGGGGCCGTTCCAAACGATGGTGCGTGCTCGCGCGATTTCCTGCGAGAAGAGTTCGATGGTCTCGGGTCCGATATCCAAAGCCATCCAATCAGCCGGAATCGACTCGCCGAGCGCGATGGCTTTCTTGTGCGCGTCGGCGGCAAACTTGTCCGCTACAACATGGTCCACCGGGAGCAATAGCTTGACATGCTTCTGTTTCGCTTCCGACAGCAGTTCCTTGGCGAGTTCAACCTTGTCGGCTTCGACCAGAGATTTGCCAATCTCCTGGCCTTGCGCTCTCAGGAAGGTGTAAGCCATGCCGCCGCCGATGATGAGCGCATCCACCTTGGATATGAGGTTGCGGATGACGTTGATCTTGTCACTGACTTTTGCGCCGCCCAGGATGGCGACGAAAGGTTTTTCCGGATGCTGTATGGCTTTCCCGAGATATTCGAGTTCGCGTTCCATGAGCAATCCAGCGGCAGATTTTGCCGCATAGTGGGTGATACCTTCGGTGCTGGCGTGGGCGCGATGTGCGGAGCCGAATGCATCGTTCACGTAGTAGTCGGCAAGCTTGGCCAACTGCTTTGAGAAATTATCGTCGTTCGCTTCTTCTTCCGGATGGAAGCGCAGATTTTCCAGCAGCAGAGTCTGGCTGCGCTCGAGGTTGCCGGCCATTTCTTCCGCTTGCATGCCGATGCAATCGGGCGAAAAGCCTACGTTCTGTCCGCGCCCGATCAACTCATCCAGCATGATGCGCAATCGCTCGGCGACAGGCTTCAGACTCATCAACTGATTCGGCTTCCCCTTGGGGCGTCCGAGGTGCGAGGCCAGAATAAGCTTTGCTCCGTGACGCAGGGCGTACTCGATGGTCGGCAGCGTCTCGCGTATCCGCGTATCGTCGGCCACTCGTCCGCCGTCAAGCGGAACGTTGAAGTCCACCCGCATGAAGATGCGGTGATTGTTCAGAGGAAGATCGCGGATCGACAGTTTCGACATCGACTAGCCCTCGATTGCTGGTAACTGTTCAATATGATTTTAAACAGAAATGCGATTTGAAGTGGTTCAGCGGCCTCACTCCTCGAGACGAAAGGGAGTGAGGCCGCTGTTATTCTTACAGACCTTTTTTGCCCATGAAGTCGATGAGGTCGCGAACGCGGCAGCTATAGCCCCATTCATTGTCGTACCAGGAAATGACCTTCACCAGGTTGCCGCCGACAACGCGCGTAAGCGGGGCGTCGAAGATTGAGGAACGCGAGTCACCGCGGAAATCGATCGACACCAGTTCCTGATCGTCATATCCGAGATATCCCTTGAGCGGACCGGCTTCGCTGGCTGCCTTCATGGCGGCATTCACTTCTTCCGGCGTGCAATTCTTTTCCGTAAGAACGACGAGATCGACGCAGGAAACGTTCGGCGTGGGGACGCGGATGGCGAAGCCGTCGAGTTTGCCTTTCAGTTCCGGGATGGCCAGATAGATAGCCTTGGCTGCTCCGGTCGAGGTCGGGATCATGGACAGTGCTGCGGCGCGCGCTCTGCGGAGATCCTTGTGCGGGAAGTCGAGAATGACCTGGTCGTTGGTGTAGGAGTGGATGGTGGTCATGGTGCCCTTGACGATGGTGAACTTGTCGTTCAATACCTTCGCGATGGGGCCGAGGCAATTGGTGGTGCAGGAAGCGTTGGAGACGATGTGATGCTTCGCGGGGTCGTACTTGTCTTCATTCACGCCGAGAACGATGGTGATGTCCTCGCCCTTGGCCGGCGCGGAGATGATGACTTTCTTGACGGAGCCGCGCAGATGTTTTTTCGCATCTTCCGCGTTGGTGAAGTGACCGGTAGATTCGACGACGACTTGAACGCCCTGCGATTCCCAATCCAGCTTTGCCGGATCTTTTTCCGCGAAGACGCGGATCTTGCGGCCATCAACTTCGATGGAATCGCCCGAGGCGGAGATCGCGTTCGGCAGGTTTCCAAGGATGGAATCGAATTTCAACAAGTGGGCCAGCGTTTTCGGATCGGTTAAATCGTTGACCGCGACGATCTCGATGTTCTTGTCTTGAAGAGTGGTGCGCAATACGTTGCGGCCGATGCGGCCAAATCCGTTGATGCCTACCTTGATCGCCATGTTGCCTCCGGGGAGAGATGAATACACTGGTGAAAACTTTCCGTTGTACGGAACCAAAAATCCTAGCACCGTGGCAGAGGGTAGGCAAATGCAGCAGGAGCCATGACAGGCGGGGCGGACCGAAAGAGGACTGAGGAAGGGGAGTACATGGCTGGTTCTGAGCTTCCAGTCCCTAGTACCTTGCAACCGCTTCCTGTGTTATAAGGACTTCATGCGCAAGTGGATGCGCGACCGCGTAAAGCGGCGCAAAAAGCCGGGCACAAATCCGGAATCGAATTCTGGGCAGGATTCTCCCGCCCCTTTGCAACCTACGTTCCTCGACCGCGCCGATAACGCTCTGACGCCCGAATCGGGTTCAAGCCATGACGACAGCGGCAGCGAAGACAGTGGCGTTGACGAGCCTCAACCTATTTACGAAGCACAGCCTGAGCACGATGCTGATGACGCAGAACAGGCTCCTTCGGATGCACCGGGCGAGGCTAAACCTCGCGGCAAAGGACGTGAACGATCGCGTCGTCGTGGCCGTCGTGGTCGCGGCGCAAAGGGCGCTCCGGTCGACAACTCGAACAATCCCGTGCTGCCCATCGCCCCCGGACAAGCTACGGGAGAGGCTGCAGAAGTGGCGCTCGATGGCTCGACGCCTACGGAAACCCCCGTTCAGCCCAAGCCTCGCAGAAGCAAAGCGGCCAAGCCGAAGAAGCCTAAGGGCGCAGTGGTGTTGGCCATCGGTCTGCCGGGTTCCGGCAAGAGTTCGTGGTTCAAGCGTCATAGCATCATTCCGCTTTCCAGCGACCTGATCCGCGGACTTTTGTTTGACGATGCCACCGAGCAGCGTTTCCAGGACCTCGTGTTCTCCACGCTGCGTGCCATGTTGCGCGCGCGCATGTTGGCCGCGCGTCCCTGGAATTACATTGACGCGACGAATTTGTCGCCGAAGGAACGCCATAGCTGGATCAAGATGGCGCAGGACTTTGCTTACGAGGCGCACGCCGTTTACTTCGACGTACCCACGGAAGTCTGCATGGAGCGCAATCAACGCCGCTCCCGCAATGTTCCCGAAGACGTGATGCAGCGCATGGCACAGAAACTTCGTCCGCCGAAGTTCGAAGAGGGATTTGCGAAGATCACTGTGGTTCGCCTGAAGCGTCCCGGTGCTGCTTCTGAACCCGTTCCCGACGATATCGACAGCGAACTCGAAGAGGAATAGAGCTTCTCTGAATCACAAAAAGGACCGAGCTTGGCTCGGTCCTTTTTCGTTGATTCTCTTTGTCCGGGTGTATGCCGATAAGCCGGAGAAGTCCTGCCTGCTTTTTGCCGACAACCTCTCGACCATGCCGCAATTGACGACGCGATGAAAAACTCTTCCCAACTCGACGTTCAACGCATTGGAGTGATGTTCCTCTTCAGCGCCTGCTACATGCTGGCGTCGGTTCGCTCCATTGTTCATCACCCCGGGACAGGGGCCGTTCGTCGTGTGATTTCTCCATCGACATTCTTATCTGGAATTGCTGGGGCTCGACCAGAGATGAAAAACGCTCTGGACTCGGACGGCTGTTTAGTTGTTCAGCTTGGAGTATCGCTTTGATACTGATTCTCGCGCTGTCGCTGATTGCGGTGGAACAGCGTAGTTTCGTGCTCGCCAGTTCCATGATCGTCGCGACGTACCTGGGCCGTTCAGCATGGAAGGCAGCGAACAAGAGAGACTGCGCCTCTACGCCTGTACCAACGCGCGTTGCAAGTCGGCCATGATGTCGTCGCGATCTTCCAATCCTATCGATAGACGTATGCCGCCGGGCTCTACGCTGGTCTCGCAAGCACCCTTCGCCTTTGCATCCTCCGGAAGCTGGTAGGAGGAGTGCGTCATGGAATACGGATTTTCGATGAGCGTCTTCACTTGTCCGAGGCTGACGGCAAGCGTGACGCAATAGGCGTTGTCGGCAACGAAGTCGATGAAGCGTTCGGCGGGAGTGTTGTCGCCCTTCTTCGATTTCAGCGTGAAATAGATCATGGAGCCGGGCGCGAACTGTCCGCGATAATCACGCATCTGTTTTTCCGCAAGGTCTTTTTGCGGGAAGCTGTCGAGTCCGGGATAGATGACCTTTTCCACTTTCGGATGCTGCTCCAGGAATTCTGCGATGCGCATCGCAGTGTGCTGCATGTTGGTCATACGCGTCGCCAGCGAAGGCAATCCGTAGACCAGCGTGTTCCATGCCGCCTTGGGCGAGAGCACGCCGCCGAAATCCTTGCGGTACATCAGGGCCACGTTGTGCAGGTCTTTTGAGC
>JBBRZF010000160.1:0-8094 GCA_038236965.1 Terriglobales bacterium
GCCGGAGGACGATTCCACGGTGAATTCCTTTCCCACCGGGGCGCTGTAGTTCACCTTTACGATCATCTCCGCAGTACGTGAGCCCGGAAAGCCCCGGTAATCCACATGATAAGTCCTCATCCCGTTGTACGACTGCAAGGCCTGCATGCGATGGAGATTCATCGCCACAAGATTTCGCACCACGTCCGCTACGGAAAGCGTTCCCGCCACAGGGCGGGATGGCTGTAGCGGATGCGCGCTCGGGTCTTGCACACTCCGGCTTTGCGCGCCCGCATGCAAACCCAGCAGCGACACAATGGCGAGCGACACTAGCAATCGAAACCTGATGGCGCGGCATTCCCCTTTATCGCGACTTGTAAATGGTCTTCTCATATCAATTCCATGGGAACCCATAACACCAGTTGACGGTTGCTTTGAATCTCAAATTTGACCTTACCCCCAGCGATAACCAGTGCCTGTTCAATAGTGACCACCATCGGAGTAATTTCAGCGCGCAGGGCGAACGTTTAACGAAACACCCGTATGGCGCAGGAGTCGAGATCCCCGCCTAAGGCCTTTTGCGTGCGCCCCTTTAACGTGGTAATCTGCACTCACTTGGTACTGCTCTTACCCTTTAATTCTTGCTCAACGCAGAGCTGCCGTGGTCTCGGGAAATAATACATTTATCGGTATTCTTGCTTTCGAGTGTTCTTCCCATCGCCGCAGGCATAGCAGCGAGGGAACTTTAGTTCAGCAACCGCACAGCCTGACAGTTAGCTCTAAGCGCACAAATGCTGGTTGCGTTTTCTTTCGATCGGTCGGAATGTTTTCCAGCACCACGAGGATGAGGTAGCCAACATGAAAGTGCGTTTGATCAATCCCAGCCACGTGTCTTTCGGCACCGCCGTGATCACCCCGCGATGGCTTTACGTATTGGCCGCTGCGACGCCGAGATCTTTCGGCGACCCGGTACTGGTAGACGAGACGCTTGAACCTCTCGATCCGCTCGAGATTCAGGCTGGCGACGCCGTCGGAATCAGCATCCACACCGGCAATGCGTTACGTGGTTACGAGATTGGCACCATGGCCCGCGAACGCGGAGCCTGGGTCATCTACGGCGGCATTCACGCCACTCTTTACCCTGAAGAAGCGCAACGACTCGGCGGCGCACATTCCGTCGTAAAAGGAGATGGTGACCTGGTATGGGCGCAGGCACTCCGCGATTGCGTCGCGGGCGCTCCCAAACCTGTTTACGAAGGCGGACAACTCGGCGCTTCTGACTTCGCCATGGCGCGTTGGGATCTTATGCCGCCCAAGTCCTACATGTGGGCCTCTGTGCAAACCATCCGCGGATGTCCGAAGCATTGTTCCTTCTGTTCCGTTTGGCGCACTGACGGACAAAAGCCGCGCCAGCGTCCATCGGATGCAGTCGTGGAAGAGATCGTCGAATTGCGGCGCCGCGGCTTCCGCTTCATCGCGCTGGCCGATGACAATTTCTATCCCGTCAGTCTCACCGACCTCAAGCTGGCAGAGCGCCAGGGAAACAAGGAGAGATTGGCCGAGCTCACGCGCATCCGCGCCGAACGCTTCGAACTGATGCAACGCCTCGCGCTTCTTCCCAAGGATTCGATCTTCTTTACGCAGATCACCATGGAAGCCGCGGAGGACCCGGAATTCCTCGACGCCATGAAAGCCGCTCATATCGCCGGAGCGCTCGTCGGAGTCGAGGCCGTGACCCCAGAAGGATTGAAGGATGTTTACAAGGATTTCAATTCCTCCGGAGAGGACCTTGTCGAACGCCTTCAGGTCTTCCGCCGTCACGGAGTGCATGTCCTGGGCTCGTTCATTTTTGGATTGCCGAGCGATCGTCTCTCCACCTTCGACGCAACCGTAGAGGTGGCGCAACGGGCGAATCTCACCTTCGCACAGTTCGTCATGCTCACCCCGTTCCCCGGCACCGTCGATTTCGACAAATGGGAAGCGGCCCAAAAAAATAACAATACCGAGATTGCTGGCATTCCTATCACGCGTCACTGGTTGATCCCGCAGGCGCTTCGTCCCAAAATCTACTGTCCGCATCCGGCGATGGCCGCCGAAACCATCCGCGAACAGACGCAATCAGTCTGGGACCGCTACTACAGCTTCAGTTACATCTGGAAACGCTCGAACTTCCTCAAGTCGGTGAAGAGCCGTCTCGCCTTCATTCTCATCTCCAAGATCTATCGCCAGATGTACGCGAACACCGGCATCGCCAGCGATAGCGCGCGTGTTGCCTGGTCGGCGAAGTGGGCCCGCTGGCTCTCCAAGCCCTGCCGACTTCTGTTTGCAGGACGTCCCATGCCCGACCTTGCCGTGCCTCAGAGCGCGAAGAGCTACGAGGCAGCATCCGCTGGACCTTGGCCTGTCGCCCAGGGTGGTGAATCGGCCCTTAACATTCTTCCCTAATCGGATTCCAGCTCTAAGAAGACTCGGTGCGCGGAACTTCCTGTTCCGCGCATTTTCTCTTGTCGTGAACTGGGTTCGGTCGAGTACAACGGTACCATCCGGGTGCACCAGGAACTGCGCACATTCCTGCTCCAGGACGGACCCCGGGCCGGAACCCGTGATTCTGCTCGCCCCCCCCAGCATATCCAGCAGTGACAAGGGTTCTCAGCCAACAGCCATCCTCGTTCTCCTCATCTAACCCGCTAACTGTAGCAATGCGTATCTGAAAGCTATTACAGGATGGACTGCGTGGGCGAAGCTCCGCAGGGAGGAGATTACGATGAAAATATCCAGGTGGTTGCTCGTCGCTTTGATGGCCACTCTCTTGTTCACGACCGCCGTGTTCGCGCAAGATCCCGGCCAGAATTATCCCCAGACCCCGGTGCAGAATGATCCCAACGCACCCAATAACTATCCGCAGAACAATTACCCGCAGAATAGCTATCCGCAGAATGGTCAATACGGATCTGTATACGGAACTCTCCCATTCGGCACCAGCCTGACCATTCGTACGGACACCGATATCAAAACCGATCGTCCGCAAGAAGGAACACTCTATTCCGGACAGATCGCGCAAGACGTGATGGGGCAGAACAACCAGGTTCTGATCCCCATGAATTCGCCCGCGCAACTCGCCGTGGTCAGCACCGACAACAGCAACAAGAATCTCGCTCTCACTATTCAATCGGTCATGATTAACGGACGCAACTACATGATCAGCTCCGGAACGACCAAGGGACAGAGCAAGGGAGGCCTCGGCGCGAACAAGCGCACGGGAACCTATGTCGGCGGCGGAGCGCTGGTAGGGACCTTGATCGGAGCCATGGCCGGAGGCGGAAAAGGTGCAGCGATCGGAGCCATCATCGGTGCCGCAGGTGGCGCTGGCACCCAAGTCTTGACGAAGGGAGACAAGATCGACATCCCCGCAGAATCCATGCTCACCTTCAAACTCGACCAGCCTGTCACCTTGCAATGACGACCAACTGGCTAGACGAACTGTGGTTCCAGTAATGAATTAATAGTGATCTGGTGCCCCACATATGCCGAGTTGGCATATGTGGGTGTTGCCAACCACTCACTTGGAGAGAATCCTCCCTCATCCCCACTCTCCACATGCCCTTGACCCTAAATCTTCAAATCCTGAAATCCGGCATTCGGTAAATCCGGCAATCCGTAAATCGGCCCATTGTTACAATTGCCGCCTTGGACTCCGCGCTCCAACTCGACAACCTCCGCATCGTCCTGGTGCGCTCGCGCAACCCGCTCAACATCGGCGCAGCCGCTCGCGCCATGGCCAACTTCGGAATCTCGACTCTACGCGTGGTCCATCCTTTCGAACGCGCCTTCCGCGAAGCGCGCTCTGCCGTCGGTGCCGCGAGCGTGCTCGAGTGCGCCGAAGAATTTTCCTCCGTCGCCGACGCCGTTGCCGACTGCGCACTCGTTGTCGGAACCACCGCCGTTCGCGAACGCGAACTTCAACAATCGCTTCACCTGCTCGCCGAGGGGGCGCCCCTCATCCGCGAATCTCTCGCCAACTCTCCCGTCGCGCTGCTCTTCGGCTCAGAGAAAACGGGACTCTCCAAGGCCGACCTTGCCTTCTGCCATTTCCTCATACACATCCCCACGCGCGAATTGCAGATATCCATGAACCTCGGGCAAGCTGTCGCCGTCTGCCTTTACGAAATCGCCCGCACTCGATCCACTACTCTCCCGTCACAGTCGGCACACGCCGCCGACTCCGAACTTGAGCGCATGCACTCCGTTCTCTTCGACTCGCTTCTCGAAAGTGGATACGTCAAGCCGAAGACGGAGGTCGATATCTCCGGAAAGGTCCGCTTGCTCATTCGCAGATTGTCGCTGAACCCCGATGACGCTGATCTACTCACCGGAATGTTCAAAAAGATCTTGTATAAACTCCGCCACAAATAAAAATCCCGGACGCTTTCGCATCCGGGTCTTATTTCTCTGCAGCCTCTGTCGCTAGCCTTCGTTCTACTTCGAAGCCAGCGCCTGTTGCGACTGATATTCCTCGTACGTATCTTTGAAGTCCGTCATCGTGTGGTCGCTTTCGAAGTGCCAGATGCGCGTCGCCACTTCGTCGATCAAGTCATGATCATGACTCACCAGAAACACCGTGCCCTGGTAGCGCTGTAGCGCGATGTTCAGCGCGTTGATCGATTCCAGGTCCAGGTGGTTCGTCGGCTCGTCGAACACCAGCACGTTCGGCTTCTGCAGCATCAGTTTGCAGAACAGCAATCGCGCGGCTTCGCCACCGGAGAGCACGTCGGTCTTTTTGTTCGCGTCGTCCTTCTGGAACAGCATCTGTCCCAGCAGTCCGCGGATCTCTTCCTGGTACGCCGCCGGATCCCATTGGTGCAGCCATTCGTAGACGGTCGTGCCTTTTTCAATCATGCCCTTGTGATCCTGCGGGAAGAAGCCGACCAGCGCTTCGTGTCCCCAGATCACTTTGCCTTCGTCGAGAAACGAGCCATCGTATCCGCTGGTGCTACGCAGATCTTTCAAAGGAGTCGTGGGCGAATTTGAGAGCAACGCGTTTACCAGTGTCGTTTTTCCCGCGCCGTTGCGGCCCATGATGGCGATCTTGTCGCCGCGAATGACGCTGCTGGTGATGCCGCGCAAGATCTTTGCGTCGTCGTACGACTTCGCCAGGTTCTCCACGTCCAGTATGTGTTTGCCCGAAGGACGCTTCTGTTCGAACTTGATGAACGGGCGCGCGATGTTCGAACGCGCAAGGTCGTTCACCTGCAAGCGTTCCACTTCTTTTCGGCGTGACTGCACCTGGCTCGAACGTGTGCCGGCAGAGAATCGCGCGATGAAATCGTTCAACTGCGAGATCTTCTTTTCGCGTTGCGCGTTCTGCGATTCGATCTGTGAACGAATCTGCGTCTTGGCCAGCACCATCTCGTCATACGTGCCGGTATAGGTGATGATGGTTTCGTAATCGATGTCGGCGATGTGCGTACAAATGCTGTTCAGAAAATGGCGATCGTGAGAGATCACGATCAGCACGCCGTCGTAGCGGTTCAAGAATTCCTGCAACCAGTGGATCGAGTCGATATCTAGATGGTTCGTAGGTTCGTCCAGTAGCAGCGCCGCCGGATGTCCGAAGAGGGCTTGCGCAAGCAGTACGCGCAACTTCTGGCCGCCCTGCAATTCGCTCATTGGACGCTCGTGCAGTTCGTCCGGAATGTCCAGACCTTGCAGCAGCAGGGTAGCGTCGGTCTCGGCCGTGTAGCCGTCTTCTTCCCCGACTGTGCCTTCCAGTTCACCCAGTCGCATGCCGTCGTCATCGGTCATGTCGGCCTTAGCGTAGATCACTTCGCGCTCTTCCATAGCGGCCCACAGGCGTTTATTGCCCATAATCACCGTGTCAATGGCGCGGTACTGGTCAAAGGCGAACTGGTCCTGGCTAAGGACGCCGAATTTCTTGGGGCGGACGACGCTACCTTTTTGCGGCTCCAATTCACCTGTCAACAGGTTCATGAACGTGGACTTGCCGGCGCCGTTCGGACCGGTAAGACCATAGCGTTTGCCAGGCGTAAAGGCGGTGGAAACTTCGTCGAACAGAACTTTAGCGCCGTAGCGCATCGATACGTTAGAGACTGAAATCATGTTAGTTGGGAAGTGCTGGAACGGCCGGAATTGGCGAGCTGCAGCGAACTTGTAGCTCTATGATAACACGGCTTTTCTAAGCCCTTTGTTTACATCGCCAACAGCAATTATCTATATCTCCCAACGCAATCGATTCTGCTTTTGACCTGCGTGGGCCCGGACGCCCCCGTCCGTGGCAGGCAGCAAGGCTCGCCCCGCTCTAAAACCTGAGATGACCTTCCCGCCTCCGCCTCATCGAACCAACCTTACCTTCGGCCAAGATTGGTTTTAACCCTCACTTCCTTCGTGCCCTTCGTGTCCCTTGTGGTTCAAGGTTTGAGGTTCAGGTTCAAGGTTTCGGTTCAGCCCGCTTCGCCTCCGCCTCGTCGAACCAACCCCGCCTGATCTTCTCAGCCGCCACTCCCGACATATAAGGTTTCAAATCGAGGATTGGAGTTCCATCCAGCATATCCAGCCCGCGCACGCGCACCTTGCGCCCGTCGCGCCCGAGCACTTGCACCACGGTCAGTCCAATCGGATTCGGACGATACGGCGAGCGCGTCGAAAACACGCCATGCGGACGGTCATCTGTCGGAGGCACGCCCACCAGTTCGTATCCTTCTGCGCGATCAAATACCCAGATCACGAACAGATGAGAAAAACCTTCGATGTCCTGCAGTCCCGCCTCGAACTCGGCATCGATCTCGAGATTGCCTTCGGCCTCATGCTTCGCGCCAGGCCCTTTGGGGATTTGTGCAGTGTCGGAGTAAGGAGCGCGGACGTATCCGATGGGACGGAACTTGATCATGCAAAAAGTCTAGCACCACTGCTCCTGTCTTTGGTGTTGCTCCTGTCTTTGGTGTTGCATGTCTGTGGTGTTGCCTGTCTCGCGGGAGCGGATTCGGCACTGCCCCCGGTTTTAACCCTTGCTTCCTTCGTGCCCTTCGTGTCCCTTTGTCCTTCGTGGTTCAAGGTTTTGGTTCTCTTTCGGCGCCGTCTGCAAGCTCTACTTCATGTTGAATAGCGCATTCACATGCGCCGTAACCGTCACCTTCTGCGCGGCAAACTCCTCCGTGGGCCCAGCCATTTCCGCTCCCGCCGCCTTCATCGCCATCATCGGATTGCCATTGCGAACCATCATCGGCGGAGGCGTAAACGTGTCCACCGACGCATACGATAACTCGCCCAACGTTCTTCCCGCAGCCTTCGCCAGTGTCGTCGCGCTCAGCTTCGCCTTCTGGAAAGCGTCTTCCACGGCCTTCGACTTCGCCGCTTCAATCTCCTGCAAGTCGTAGCTGATCGACTGGTTTTCCGTGACGTCCATCTCCGCGAAGCGCGCTGCCAGCGGGCCTATCTTTGAGAAATCCCGCACCTTCAGCGATATCGAACTGTTCACCCGATAGCCCACCAGCTTCCGTTTCGCCGTCCGGTAGTCGTACACAGGCTGCACCTGGAAACCGCCAATCTCCGCCTGTTTCGGGTCAAGACCGTTCGACCGCAGCGCCTCCCGCACCTCTTCCGCAGCTTTCTGCGCCCGTTCGTAGGCGGCCTTCAATTCCGTTTCCTGAGCCGCGATGTTGAATTGCACCACCGCCGTATCCGGCGCTGCCTCAAACTTGCCGTCCGCTCCCACATAAACGCTGTTCGCCTGCACCGCGGTTGGCGCGTTCTGCGCCCATGCGCCCGCCCATGCGCCCAATGACATCAACAGTACCGCCGCAATCGTCGCCATTCTTCTCATCAGAATCCTCCGCTTGTCCTTGAAAGAGTAACTCAGCTCTATTTCTCGTTTGCTGGTCTGAGGCTAGAACGCATGAACTCACGTTTCTTGCGTTTCAATCCCGGAATCGAGTTGATTAATGAACTTCTCTGTCCAGAGTTGAAACTTTTCATTTACGTTTAACGTCCAATGTATACAGTGAGAGTTGTCACTGGAGGCAAGTATGAACAAGTGGTTTCTACCTCTGACCGTGTTGGGGATGGGTGGCCTCGGAGCGCTTTTCTTTTCCGATCGCGGAC
>JBBRZF010000161.1:0-8069 GCA_038236965.1 Terriglobales bacterium
GTAGAAGCGTGGATCGATCAAGCCTTTTGCTTTGGCCATTAATTTCAAGAGGCAGCAAGCGGTCGCGATGTCCCGAACTCGCGACGTTCCCAATGCCAGCACCGCGCCCCGTACCGACTGAACCGCCTGCCAACGCCCGAACAACGGCGAGTTCGCCATGTGCAGCACTTGCGCGCTCAGCGATTTGTCGTGCGAGATCAGGTCGATGATCCGTTGCACATCGACGTGTTCCGAGGGTTCGTCCAGGCAGCGCAATAGCGGGAGAAGAATGGCGGGTATGCTGGGAATGGAATCCAGTTGCTCGATCCGGTCGCGTAACAGATCCATCGACAAGGTCTTCATTTGGCACCCGCTGATCTCTGCTCCATCTTCAGGTAGGCCATGGTGCCGGGCAGGTGCACCAATCGGAAATCTTCGCTCAATCCGAATAACGATTCGGAGTTCGCCAGGAATAAGTACGAATCCGGTGACAGGCTGTTGCGGAAGTGCCGCATGACGCGCTTCTTGCTTTCACCTTCCAGGTAGATCAGCACGTTGCGGCAGAAGATCAGGTCCATGCCGCGCACCAGCTCCATGCGGCTGTCGTCGAGCAGGTTCACGTGCTTGAACGTGACCTTCTCGCGCACCGCGTCGCTGATATGCCATTCGTCATCCTTCATGGTCCCGTACTTCTCGCGGAAATAGGGAGTCATTTCGCGAGTGCAGACGTCGCCATACACGCCGCGTTGCGCCCGATCCAGAGCGCGGTCGCTGGCATCGGTCGCCAGCAACTCGATATTGAAGCCGCTCAACAATCCGTCCGCATGTTCCATCAGTAACATCGCCAATGTGTAAGGCTCTTCTCCCGTGGAGCATCCGGCGCTCCACGCGCGGATGGAGCGCATGGATAGTTTTTCCTTGCTCCTTGCGATGACCGGCAAGACCTGTTGCTGCAAGGCTTCCAGTTGCGCCCACTCGCGAAAGAAGCTGGTCTCGCCCGTCACCAGTTCATCCAGCAGACTGTGCATCTCCGAGGTACGGGACGCGCCCAGCGTCAGCATCTCGAAATATTCATTAAGGGACCCGACTCCGACCGCCTCCATCCGACGAAGACAGTGTTTCTCCAGCACTGGCAGGTGTTCATCGATCTTGTAGATTCCCGCGACCTTGTAGATCAAGTCCCGCAGTTGCAATAGACAGGGCTCGGTCCTGGGATCGGCCGGGCACCGGGAGTTTTCCATGTTTGCTGCCATCACCGCACCACCTCATTCGATCCAGCCGTGAAGCCCTTGCTATGCGAGTTCTAGTCGCAGGGCATATATCCCTTACTGCTGCCTGCGTGGACCTGTGACTGTTTCTGCATCGGCGCGTATCGCAGGGACTTCAATCCGCTGGGTTGAGATTCCCTCCACCACCGGACGCGTTTTATTTCCCAAGATCACGACGTCGATGCGACGATTCATCCTGCGTCCTTCGGCGGAGTCGTTTCCCGCTGCCGGGTGATATTCCGCGAAACCTGCCGCGGAGAGCCGCTCGGCGGGAAAGTCATACGACTCGATCAGTAAGCGGACTACTTCCGTCGCCCGCGTCGTTGAGAGCTCCCAGTTGGATACGAAGCGCGCGGTGTGGATGGGAACATCGTCCGTATGTCCCTCCACTCGCAGTTCGCATTGCCGGTCGCGGAGAATATTTGCCACCCGCGCAAAGGCCGAAAGCGCATCCGGTTTCATCCTGGCCGAACCACTATCAAAGAACCCGACCTCGCGCAGACTCACAACCAGGTCATCCGGCCCTTCGTGCAGCGCAACTTCGTTGCGACGTATCTCGGGAGCCAACGCGGCTTCCAGTGCGCGTCGCAGCTCGCGGATATCCTTACGCTGTTCGACGCTGCCGCGGTGGCTGGGAGCCAGGCGTCCCAGGTCAATGGCGTCCGTGTCTTGCGCTGCGCCCGCTGTCTTACCCGGCCTCCCCACCTGGTCGAAGACTCCAAGATTCTGAAATCCCGCTTCGATCGCTTCGGCCAATTTCCCCATTTTGCTTTTGTCTGCCTGCGATGACGCGTACAAAACCACAAAGAACGCAAACAGCAAGGTGATGAAATCGGCATAGGACACCAGCCAGCGATCGTGGTTGGGATTGTCGGCCTTGCGGCGACGACGCGTCACTGCTTGCTCCCCTTGCGCTCGTGCAAGAACCCCAGAAGCTTGGTCTCCAGCATGCGCGGATTCATTCCTTCCAGGATCGAGACCACGCCCTCCAGCGTCATCTCGCGCAGCAACTGTTCTTCTCTCAGGCGTATTTTCAGTTTTCCCGCCATGGGCAGCAGACAAAGATTCGCCAACCCAACTCCATAAATGGTCGCGACGAATGCGACTGCGATGCCGCGCCCAACTTCTTCTATCTTGTCCAGGTGCTGCATCACCTGGATCAATCCCATCACGGCTCCGATGATTCCGATGGTGGGCGAAAATCCGCCAGCCGATTCGAATACCTGCGGAATCTTGTCGTCATGTTCAGCCGTGTTGTCCAGTTCCAACTCCATGATCTTGCGCAACTCTTGTGGTTCCGTGCCGTCCACGGCCAGCATCAGGGAGCGTTTCAGGAATGGGTCTGCCACTTCCTGCAGATTGGCGTCCAGGCTGACGATGCCTTCGCGGCGAGCCTTGATCGCGTACTGCACCAGCTGTTCGATGATGGATTCCGGATATCGCTTGGTCTCGGAGAAGACACTGCCCAGCCGCCGGAAAGCGCCGACGACAACGGCCAGCGGAAATTGGATAAGCACGGCGCCGAAGGTGCCGCCGCAGACGATGAGCGCCGCCGTCGGTTGCACGATCTGGCTCAGCCTGCCGCCTTCCAGAAGCAGGCCGGCAGCGATGCCGCCGATAGCCAACAACACGCCGCTTACGGTTGCTTTATCCAGCACTACTGCGCCTCCCGTCACTTATTCCGCGGCGTTTCTTCTGTCTGCACCTGGACCTGCTGTGGCATTGCCGGGGCGATCAGAGAGCGCCGATACTCCAACACCAGCCTCATTACTTCTTCTTCCGATTCGCGTACCACCATCTTGTCGCCGGTGACCAGGGTCAGCAGCGTGTCCGGAGCCTTTTCCACGTACTTGATAAGGTCCGGATTCACCGCGATAGGTTGATTGTTCAATCGGGTCAGACGGATCATCGTGCCTCCACGGAGTGAAGCTAGAGGAGTTCTCAGCTTTTATCGGCAGCAGTTGTGCAGGTCTTGACCCCGAAGAGCATTCGCGAATTTCAAGCAAAGGAGCTAAAGCCGCCCAAGCGTCTGCCGATATTCAGGAAGACAAACGTGATGGCCCCAGCAAGACCGGAGTTTTAAGCTACGGATTCGGGGCCCGCAACAAAGGAGCGTTATATGGCACTCAGCATCCTCAACAACATCCCGTCTCTCGCCGCGCAGAATCAACTCTCCATAACCGGTAGCGGTTTGCAGAAGACCCTGTTCCGCCTTTCTTCCGGTTCGCGCATCAATTCCGGCGCAGATGACGCAGCAGGCCTCGCCATCGCAGACGGACTCAGAGCCAACGTCTCCGCCCTCACGCAATCCGCACGTAACGCGACCGACGGTATCGGCAAGTTGCAAGTCGCCGATGGCGCTCTCTCCCAGGTCACCAACCTTCTCAATCGCGCCGTCACGCTCGCGACCGAATCCGCCACCGGAACCGTGACCGGAAATCAGCGCACCGCCATCAACACCGAATACACGGCGATCAAGGCTGAGATCGATCGCATCGGTGGCAAGACGACCTTCAACGGCCAGACCATTTTCACCGGCGGCGGAACCGTTCCCGACGGCAACAGCTTTAACGCTGGCGCAGCGCTCACAGGTGCCACCACTCTCGCCACGGGTGGAACCATGACCATCGTTGACACCTCCACGGGTACTTCGAAGAGCTACACCAGCGCCGCCAACACCACGGTCAACGCCATGATGACGGCCATCCAAGCCGACATCGGAACGGGAGCTGGCAAGCTGAACGTCTCTGTTGGCCTGACCGGTGGCATCCTGCAGATTAAAGACGCGGCTGGCGACAGCAGCGTGCTGGTCACCTCCAACATCACGGAACTGCCCGTCACGGCTGCCACCCAGAGCGTCGGTACCGCGTCGGTGTTCCTCAGTGACGGCGATGCCGGTGGATCCACCGCCACCACCATCACCACGACCATCGCCGCTCTGACCTCGGCCGGCCTGGGACTTACGAAAGATCTTTTGACCAACACCAACGCCCAGACCGCGCTGACGGAAGTGAGCGGTGCCATCGCCACGGTCGCCGCCCAGCGCGGCACCATCGGTGCCGATATCAACCGTCTCGATAGCGCCACCGGCGTCATCAAGAACCAGACGCAGAACCTCTCGGCAGCAGAAGACGGCATCCGTGCCGCCGATATCGCAACCGAAGTCGCCAACATGACGAAGTTCAACATCCTGAGCCAGACCGGTATCTCGGCCCTGTCGCAGGCCAACCAGATGCAGCAGGGCGTTCTCTCGCTCCTGCGGTAATCGATCAACCTCCCCCGGGTGGAGCCCGCAAGGGCTCCACCTTCTGATTTCCCCACACGTGTTGAAACGCTCCAGCCTTCCAGCAGTTAGTGAGGTGGATTTATGGAGATCAGCGCGGTACACCCCATACCGGTCAATCTTGAAAGAACAACGATTTCTAATACTGCGCACCCCGGCGCGGAAGCCCATGTGCAAAAAGATTTCAAGCAGCCCCCGGTTTTGCCGGTGGTCGATGTCCATCCACAGACGCGCGGCAACGATACCTCCACGGAACGGAAGGTCGAGTGGGCGCAGCAAGATCGTCGTCCCATCTATCGCGTAGTGGAACGCGAATCCGGCGAAGTGATTTCGCAGATTCCTTCCGAACAGGTTTTGCGCCTGGCGCGCCAGATCGACGCGGAGTTGCACGGAGACAATCAGCACGCCGCAGTCGACGTGCGTTCCTAAAGGGGAATTATGGCCGGTTCTGTCAGCAGCGCAACCAGCGGCACCAGCGGACTCGATGTTGGTGCGACCGTCGATCAGTTGATGTATGTCGAGCGAGCGCCCGAACGCCTGCTCCAGGCCAAGCAGGCTGACCTCCAGAACCAGACCACCGCCCTGACCAGCCTGCAAACGCAGATGAAGACGCTTTCCACCAACATCAACTCCTTGAAGGACATTACCGGCGTATTTGGCAACAAGACGACGAGTTCGTCCGACTACACCATTATGACGGCGACCGCCGACTCTAGTGCGGTCTCGGCAACCCACGTGGTCACGGTCGCCAACCTGGCTTCTACAGGCTCCATCTACAGCGATTCGTTGGCCACGGCAGACACCACCTTCGCCAACGGAACACTCTCTTTTTCCATTGCCGGCGGAGCCGCCGTCAACGTGGTACTGGACGACACGAACCACACCTTGCAGAAGGCAGCCGAATACATCAACTCCAGAAACCTTGGGGTGACGGCCAACATCGTGACCGACTCCAAGGGCGCGCGGCTCGCTTTGGTCTCCACCAAGTCGGGCGACGCCGGCGACATCGATATCCTCAGCAGTCCTGCCGGTCTTGCCTTCCATCAAGGTACCGAGGGCAAGAACGCCAATTTCACCATGGACGGCGTGCCCGCCAGCAGCGCTACCAACACGGTGACCGGGATCATCTCCGGCGTGACCTTGCAATTGGCTGGCTTCAGCGCCAGCAAAGAGGTCAAACTCACGGTTGCGGCCGATACGAACGCCATCAAGGGAGCCATCAATAGTTTCGTCAGCACCTACAACAGCCTGGTCACGAACATCAACAACCAGTTCACCGTGGACAAGACATCGGGAGCCGTCGGAGTGCTTGCCGGCGACAGCACTTTGCGCGACGTGCAAGCGCAGTTGCTGGGCATGACTTCCTTCGCATTGCCGGAAGGAAGCCAATCCGCAGTCACCTGCCTGGCAAGCCTCGGCATTCGCATGGCAAATGACGGCACTCTCACGGTCACCGCCAGCGACATGGATAATGCGCTGACGGCGCACTTCGACGATGTGCAGAGCTTCCTTCAGGGCACCGATGGATTTGCCAGGATATTCAGCGACAAGTTGCAGGACATCACCGACTCCACCGACGGCTCGATTGCCATCGATCTGGTCGGACTCAAATCCATCTCCCAGGGCGTCACCGATTCGGTCAACCAGTTTGAAGTCCGCATGGCAGAGCGTCAAAAACAACTGACGGACGAATACACGCGCATCGATACCATGTTGCGCGCCTTCACCACCACCCAGGCATCGATCACCGCACAACTTGCGAGCCTTAGAACATCATGAACAGTCCCGTATTGCTCTATCGCGAAAATAACGTTCGCTGCGCCAGTGCCGTTGGCCTTGTCGTGATGCTTTTTGACACGGCCATCGAAGACCTCTACCGCGCCATCAACGCCTTGAAGGCCGGTGACGTCGAGACCCGCACCGCGGAGATTCGGCACGCTCTTCTCGTCTTCGAGCAGCTCCAGGGCTCTTTGCAGATGGACGCCGGGGAACCGGCAGCCGTGCTCGATCGCTTCTATTCCATACTTCGGGCCAAACTACTGGAGGCCCAGATGAAGCAGTCGGCCTCCATCCTCCAGCAGGAGATCGATCTTCTGATCTCCGTGCGCGACACATGGAAGCAGGTGGACAATCCTGCGGTCGCAGCAGCACATCCGCTGATCATGCCGCCTCCACCGGCAGCGGACGAGATGGCAGCTTCAGCGCACTGGAGCGCATAATGCCCGACTTCGCCGGTCCCGACGAGGCCTTCGCCTTTCTCGACGACATGCTGGCGAGATTGCGCCACCGTTCGCCGGACGACGATTCGCATCTCTATACCCGCATGAGCGCTAGCGTCTGCGCCTCAGACATGCGGGCCATAGAAGCCGCACTCGATTGCATCTCCATCAGCCTGACCGAGGGCGTCAACCGATGTGTACGCCGAGGAGTGCGCGACTCCTACCGTCTGCGATTGCTCGAGCTACGTTATGAATTGACGGAACTGGAAGAAGCACTCGCCAGGGACCGTGCTCAAGTGAATCAGCAACGCCGCCAACTTCAGGCAGCTACCGCCTGGAACGAAAGTGCGCATCGGGTGTGAGGGGAGAGGCGAGTCGTGAGTAGCGAGAAGCGAGTAGCGAGTGAAAGGCAAGTGCGAGTAGCGAGTAGGGAGTAGGGAGTGAAAGGCAAGTGCAGGTAGCAGCCACGGATTACACGGATCGGGCGGACATTAGGGAAGTTTGCTACGGAGAATAATAGAGAATCTGTAGTACCAGAACTACTCACTACTCACTACAACTCTCCGACCCGCCACTTCGTATTTGCCTGCCAACACCATCGCTATCGCTTCGCTATACGCGATGTGTTCCTGCTCGAGGATTCTTGCCGCCAGCGAGTGAACATCATCGGTCGGCAACACTGGAACAGTCCTCTGCACGATGATGGCTCCGTGGTCCAGATGTTCATCCACGAAGTGTACGGTGCAGCCGGAAACTTTCACTCCGTAATCGAAGGCCTGCTTCTGCGCGTCGAGTCCCGGAAATGCCGGAAGCAGCGATGGATGTATGTTCAAAATCTTCTGCGGGAATTGGTGGATGAACCATGGCGACAGCAGCCGCATGTATCCGGCGAGCACAACCAGTTCGACCTTCGCCTCGCGCAAGGCGGCCACTACTTCGGCGTCGTGCTCTTCGCGCTTGCGTCCCTTGCTCGGAACCACCACGGTTTTCAATCCGCGTTCCTGCGCGCTCGCCACGCCGGGGGCATCCGCGCGATTCGAGATGACAACCGCTATGTGCGCGTCCAGTTTTCCGGCAGCGATGTTGTCTGCGATTGCCAAAAAATTGGAGCCGCGACCTGAGAGTAGTATGCCGAGATTTTTCATGTGCGTTCTCTTCCAGTAAAAACCAAAAATCCTCGCGAGTCCACTCTCCCCGCCCCAACCTCTGCGTCACAGACGCCGCACTCTTGATGGATGGATTACTGACAACTATTCCTGGCGTTGGAGTTTCTACATCGATCTTCCAGTCGGCGTGCTCTCTCTTTTGAGTCGAAAAACA
>JBBRZF010000162.1:0-8065 GCA_038236965.1 Terriglobales bacterium
CCTTTTCGCCAAAACACCGCAGGCGGCCGCTCATCTATTCGCAAACTGGAACACACCCAAAATTCAAAAAATCTACCGGGCGCTGGCTCAAAACTTTGCACAGCACGACGCCTACGAAATCCTCACACCCATCGGCCTCGTACCGCACCCGCTCCTCGGTTCCGTTTGGGCCGCCAACCCAAGTGGCAAACCGTCAAAGTCATTGGCGAAGGTGATCTCACGCACCACAAGCACCACAACATTTGAGGTAAGCCTATATTCGGGCCGCCCTCATCAAATCAGAATCCATCTGGCATCCATCGGCCATCCCCTGGTAGGCGATTCTCTGTACGGCTTAACCGGCCAGCCTCTTGAAAATCTCCCCGGCCTCCCCGGCGATGGAGGATATTTCCTGCACGCCCAATTTCTGAAATTCCACCACCCCATCACCGGAGAACAAATCAATATTGAGGCAGCTTTGCCTTCCGGATTCTCATTGCATCAGTAGGTTCACGGCGGGAATCAGATGAGGGTGGCAATTGAAAGATCCCGCCATTCCGACTCCTAACCAAGCGAGTTTACACCCCGATAATGGTGGTTAAGGGAACACCTGATACGAGTCGAGGCATCGAGACAACAAAGGCAAATTCAATATCTTCGTCGGCTGCTCGTGCTGCCGCCCAGCATGGAGCCTAAAACTCCGCGGATGATTTGGCGTCCTAGTGAGCTGCCTACGGCGCGCGCGGCACTCTTTGCCATCGCGGTGGCGAGCGATTCGGGCTGGCGTCCTCGTCCGGTGGTTGGTGTGGAGCTGCCGCCGAAGCCGAGGTTTTCCAACCAGCCTCCGCCAGGTTGTTGCTGCGGGTGCGGCTGTGTCGGCGCGGATTGCGGCGCGGCTTGTGTTGCGGACGTGGAGCGCGTCTTCAATTTTTCGTAGGCGGATTCGCGATCGACCATTTGCTCATAGTGTCCGAAGAGGACGGAGCTGTGGATGATCTGCTGGCGGCGGTCGGGCGCGATGGGGCCAACCTGGCTTTCTGGCGGGACGATGAGCGCGCGTTCCACGATGCCCGGAGTGCCGTGGTCGTCGAGCATGGAGACCAAGGCTTCGCCGACGGCGAGTTGCGTGATGACTTCTTCGACGTTGAGTTTCGGATTGGCGCGGAAAGTTTCGGCCGCTGCGCGCACGGCCTTCTGGTCGCGTGGAGTGAAGGCGCGGAGGGCGTGTTGCACGCGATTGCCAAGCTGTCCGAGAACGGTGTCGAGAATGTCGAGCGGGTTTTGCGAAACGAAATAGACGCCGACGCCTTTGGAGCGAATGAGGCGGATGACCTGCTCGATCTTGTCGGTGAGAGCCTTGGGCGCGTCGGTGAAGAGCAAGTGCGCTTCGTCGAAAAAGAAGACGAGCTTCGGTTTTTCCGGATCGCCGACTTCGGGGAGCCGTTCGTAGAGTTCCGATAAGAGCCAGAGCAGAAAAGTGGCATAGAGTTGCGGCGACTGCATGAGTTTGTCGGCGGCGAGAATGTTGATGACACCGCGTCCGTCGCCGTCGTTCTGCAACATATCGTCGAGGTCGAGCGCGGGCTCGCCGAAGAACTTGTCTGCGCCTTGCTGTTCGAGCGTAAGCAGTCCGCGCTGAATGGCGCCGACGCTGGCGGCGGAGACGTTGCCGTATTGCGTCTTGTATTGCGCGGCGTTGTCGGCGACGTGCTGGAGCATGGCGCGCAGGTCTTTCAGGTCGAGGAGGAGAAGGCCTTCATCGTCGGCGGCTTTAAAGACGACGTTGAGGACGCCGGCTTGCGTGTCGTTGAGATTGAGCAGGCGTCCGAGAAGCAGCGGGCCCATCTCGCTGATGGTGGCGCGAATGGGGTGTCCCTGCTCGCCGTAAACATCCCAATAGGCGACGGGGTAGGCGCGCTTCTGGTAGCCGGTGAGCGCGAGTTGCTGGACGCGTTCGGCGACCTTGGGGTTGGCGCCGCCGGGCGCGGCGATGCCGGAGAGGTCTCCCTTGACGTCGGCCATGAATACGGGCACGCCGATGGCAGAAAAGTGTTCGGCCAGCGTTTGCAGGGTGACGGTCTTGCCGGTTCCGGTGGCTCCGGCGACCAGTCCGTGGCGATTGCCCATGGCGGGGAGAAGAAAGATTTCGCGATCAGATTTTGCAATCAGGAAGGGCGCGGCCATGCGGAATTCCTCCGGGAAGTTGGATGCGCGAAGGAGCTATCCCATCGCCAATTCGTCAGCGGATTCGAGCGGGGTTCCGCAGACGCGGCAGATGACGGCAGAACAGTCTCCGCAGGTGAGCGGGTCGGAGATGGCGACCGCGCACTTGGGACAGTATAGGGCTGGCGGAGTCGGGGGAGTTTCGGTGGACATGAGGAGAATGTAGCATAGGGAGAGATTGCGAATTGCGAAGTTCGAATCGGGGAATCGAGAAGAGCAAGGTTTCAGAGGCTTCGCAACAATTCGCGACAACTGGAGAGATCGCATGTCTAGTGATTCGGAAGAGCAGATTCGGAAAGAGTTCAATGCCTGGGCGGCCGATGGGCGCGGGGAAGAGATGGAGCGTCACCACATCAGCATCGCCGAGCAGACCATCCGTCTGATGGATGTGAAGGCGGGCGAGCGCGTGCTCGACCTGGGCTGTGGCGCTGGTTGGGCCACGCGCGTATTGGCGCGGCTGGCCGGAGAAGGGCCGGAAGGAACGGGGCAGGTCGTTGGGCTGGATATTTCTGAGGAGATGATTGCGCGGGCTCGCGCGGCGTCTAGAGTTTTCGAGAACGTGATGTTCGTCTGGGGCTCGGCGCAGGATGTTCCGTGGCACGAAAACTTTTTCGACAAGGTGCTATCGATCGAATCGTTCTACTACTATCCCGACCAGGACCGCGCGCTGGCAGAGTTGTTCCGCGTGATGGCGCCGAAGGCGGAGATGTACATCCTCATCAATCTCTATAAAGACAACCACTACTCGCTGCGCTGGGTGGATGAATTAAAAATTCCGGTGCAGGTGCGTTCGGAGCAGGAGTACGTCGAGTTGCTGAAGAAGCATACTTTCGAGGATGTCCGCGCCGTGCGGATTCCGGACGAGACACCGACTCCGGAAACCTATTCGGGGAAGTGGTTCACGAGCGCGGAAGAGTTGCGCGACTTCAAACGGATTGGCGCGTTGCTGCTGATTGCGAGGAAGCCGGATTTCGCCTCGCCGCCGAAGAGTGGGATCGAAGTGATGTAGAGCGAAAGCAAAATCCAAAGCGGAGACACGGAGACACGGTTGGTGGCGTCCGCCGAGAAAGACAAAAGGTCCCTCCGCTTCGCTGCGCTTCGGTCGGGATGACGATATTTTCTAGATTGAACGGTTCGGTGAGGATGACGATATTTTTCTGAATTGAACGGTTCGGTGGGATGGCGATATTTTCTAAATTGAACGGTTCGGTGAGGATGACGATATTTTTCTGAATTGAACGGTTCGGTGGGATGGCGATATTTTCTAAATTGAACGGTTCGGTGGGGATGACGAAATTTTCTAAATTGAACGGTTCGGTGGAGATGGCGATATTTTTCTGTACTGATTGTGTGGATTAAGAATTTCAACGGGGATGGAATCGAAGTACAATTTTGGCGGGAAAGCAAAACCGCCGATCTCGGGCAGTAGGCCGGCGGTCCTGTTGGCCTCTCGCGGATTCCGCACTGCGGGAGGCTGCGAACAAGGGGTGTGAGCCCCAAGGTTAGTCCGGGTCTGTTCAGGGACCGGACTGACATGTTCCCCCGCCGCGTCTTGCGACGCGGCGGGGACTGATGACACCGTTAGTCGAAGTGGCGGCCCTCGGGCAGAAGGTTCGTCACCTTACTAAGCGGTTTTCCATCAGAAGCGTGCTGGATACGGATGCTGCCATTCACGGTGTTGAGCTTCGCGTGGGTGGCTCCGTCGCCAAGTTTTGCCTGCAAGTTATTTCCTACGAATCCCCTCTTAACAGGCATATTGAAATCGTTGCTGATCGAGCCGTGAACGGTGCTCGCGTTGAGTTCCACGTTCGAGTGGGACGGCAAGGTGAGTTCTACGGAGCCATTCACACAATCGAGGCTGATGTTCTGTGACGGGGATACGGTGGTCATGATGCCGCGTACGCGTCCGTTGACGGAGGCGAGCTTCAGGTCGTTTTTGGCGTCCTGCGCAACGACTTCGCCATTGACGGACGAGATGTGAATGTTGCCGTTGACGCCCTGCACGGAGACGCCACCATTGATGTTCTCAATCTGGTCGAGTTGCGCGGTGCGGGGCACGTGAAGCGTGTATTCCACCTTGGCTGCGTGGTGGCGGCTGTTCTCGTTGTCGTCCGGATAGCGGGTGCGGATGTCAATGGAGTTCGCAGAGGCGTTGACTTCGATGCGAGCTTCGTCGAGCACCTGTTTGGAGTCGCCGGTCTTGACGGCGTCCACCTGGACCTCGTTGCGATCCCATCCGGTTATCTTTATTCCGCCATTGATGTTGCGTAGTTCGACGCGTCCGTTGGCGGCGAGCGGATAGGTCTTGTGAAACTCCTCGGTCTGCTCGGCGCGGGCCTGTATTGCGCCCGAGAGAACGATTGCGAGAGCTGCACCTACTACGACTCCCCAGCGTGTCGATTGTTTCTGGTAGCGTGCCATCACTTGTCTCCTGCGGCGTTAGACGGCGGTGTGTGGAAATGGTTAGGAAGAAAAGTTGTCAGTTGCCGGTTGCCAGTTGTCAGCAAGGCAAAGGCAGACCTCTCCTGAGAGGCAGGTACGGGGTGAGGAGGGGATTGGTTCCGGGAAAAAGGGAAAAGAAAAACGCGGCACGGGAGGCCGCGTTGAAGGTGTTCGTTTCTGGATGCTCAGTCTTTGAATCGCTAGTCTTTGACGCGCTAGTCTTTGAAGCGATAGCGGAAGAGGTGGTAGGCGGCGGCTACGCCATCTTTCCAACTGATTTTCTTGCCTTCGGCGTAGGTGCGCCCATGATAGACGATGGGGACTTCATAGATTCGTGCGCCGACCTTTGCCATCTTTACGGCTAACTCGGTTTCGAGGCTGAAGCGGTCGCTCTTGATGCTGATGCGGTTCAGGACTTCGCGGGTGAAGACCTTGTAGCAGGCGGTGACGTCGTTGAGCGCGAGATTCGTGAGCAGGTTGCACATGATGGAGAAGCAACGGTTGAGCACGAAGCGATAGAAGCGCGGGACGCGGTGCGAGCCGGCATGGAAGCGGTTGCCGAAGACGGCGTCGGCGTGTCCTTCGATGATGGGGCGAAGCAGTTCGGGATAATCCTTGGGATCGTATTCGAGGTCGGCGTCCTGTATGAGGACGAGTTCGCCGCTGCAATGTTCGAGGGCGGTGACCACGCCGGCGCCTTTACCTTTGTTCTTCTCGTGCAGCACGAGTTTGACGCTGTTGCCTTCGCGTCCGAAGAGGGAGGCGAGGTCCATCTGCTGCAGATATTCGCGGGTGCCGTCGGTGGAGAAGTCGTCGACGATGACGAGTTCCTTAGCGAGGTTCCCGATGGGTTGTCGCATCACGGACTGGAGCAGCTGCATGACGGTTTTACGTTCGTTGTAGACGGGCACGATGATCGAAAGAGTGGTGTACACGGGCAACCCTGAATCCGTCGACATATCCGTTGCGGGAGTCCATACGTCTTTGTTGGAACTCGTCATTTCGGTGGACAAAACAACTCCTCGATCTCGATTCGGAGCGGGTCGTCAAGGCAAACAAGCCTAAAGACGCAACTCCGGACTGACGCAGCTTGCGTGCAGCAAATGTGTACTCCATAGTACCCCGACCCTTGCCAAATAGAAAGTTGAAGTGTGGACGTTGTGCCACATTTTGCGGGCGTTTGCGCCGAGTGCAGAGGGAGCGTCCCGGCAGAGAGCGCAGTTGAAATCGGGGAGGGTGAAGCCTACACTCAAGGCTATCTACAACCGCAAGCAGTTCTCTGGGTGTGTGTGACGGCGGTCACAGCAGCGAAGTACGCGCATAGGTCAAACTAGGGAGTCACAAGCAGGAAGGAATCTTTGTCATGGGTTGGATCGATAACCGGTTCGAAAAGAATTTCATTACCACGACGGTGGACTACGTCTTCAACTGGGCGCGCAAATCCGCCATTTGGCCGATGACGTTTGGGCTGGCGTGCTGCGCCATTGAAATGATGGCCGCCTCGGCGTCGCGCTACGACATTGCGCGATTCGGCTCAGAGGTATTCCGTCCGAGCCCGAGGCAGAGCGATCTGATGATCGTAGCGGGAACGGTGACGTTGAAGATGGCTCCGGTAGTGAAGCGTCTTTACGACCAGATGCCGGACCCGAAGTGGGTGATCTCGATGGGCGCATGCTCGTCGGTGGGCGGACCGTTCAATACCTATGCGACGTTGCAGGGAGTTGACCGTATCGTTCCGGTGGATGTGTATGTAACAGGCTGTCCGCCGCGTCCGGAAAACCTGTTCTATGCGTTGTTGAAGTTGCAGGACAAGATTGACACGATGTCGATTGCGCGCCGTCCTACTGAAGTTCGTTTGCATGAAGATATGATCGAACAGTTCAAGCAAAAGGTCAGGGTAGCGCAAGCGGATTCCATGCAGCCGCACGTATAGGCGAGAGATCAAATCAAGTGATGGCACAGCCCCGCCGGCAAACTCCGAAGTTGGGCGTAGTATCAGAATTGGGTTAGGGCAAAACCTATAGCCGGGTAGAACTGTTTTGTCTGGATGCTGGCATGGATGTTCGTCCGCAATTCGACAAGCTGTCCAAAGTAGCTGTGTTCGCAATCGGCCTGTTGGCTCTCTGCGTGATCGGGTACTTCGACTGGGCGACCGGTCCTGCGTTCTCGTTCGCGATCTTCTATCTAATTCCAATTTATTTTGTGGTGTGGTTCGGCGGGCTGGGGTTGGGCGTGCTGATGTCCGCGTTGTGCGGGCTATCGCTGATCATCGCCGACCTGGGATGGGAGCTGAACAAGAGTACGTATGCGACCGATTGGGATCGAACGGCGAAGGTCATGTTCTTCCTGATAACCGCTTTGTTGCTGGGACGATTGCGCAATGCGTACCGGCGGGAGCTGGAGCTTTCGCGCATAGACTTCCTGACGGGAGTTGCCAACGTCCGCGAGTTCTACCATTTGTGCGAAGCGGAGCGACAACGGGCCATTCGTTACGAACGAGTGGTGAGCGTTGCGTTCCTCGATCTGGACGGATTCAAGCATGTGAACGACCTGCTGGGACACACCATGGGCGACAAGGTCCTGGAAGCGGTAGCGAAGACGATACAGTCGAACGTGCGCGCGACGGACCTGGTGGCTCGCATGGGAGGAGATGAATTTGTGGTGCTACTGCCGGAGGCGGACGCACCTTCCGCGCGCGTGGTGCTGGAGAAAATAAGACTGCTGATGACCGACCTGTTTGCGAAGAACCGCTGGCCGCTATCGACGAGCATCGGCATGGTGACGTTCCTGTCGATGCCCGATTCGACGGACGAGATGATTGGCGCGGCCGACCGCCTGATGTACTCGGTAAAGAATTCCGGCAAGAACCGCATGGCGCACACGGTGTATCCACCGACTGCGGCGAATGCGGAGCAAAGCGCATATAGGGCGGACTCTAGGATGCCTTCGGCGGGGAAGTGAAGCGTGACAGTCCGCACAATCGTGCAATTCGCGTCAGAGAAAGCTGGAGCTTACGGCTGCGGTCTGCGCTGTCACGTCGCGCTGCGCAGCTTTCCTTGTCCAGAGTAATAGGCCGATGCTGAACGCAAGCAGAAGCCAGACCTGGTGGCAGAGGACGAAAGAATCCCAAAGCGGACCTCGGTCGCCAAACCTGTCGTAAAGCGCGAGGGGCAATGGGACGAAGAAGGGCAATGCGAGCCATGCGAGTTGCGGCCTGTGTTTAAGTGCGAATGCGATGGGAAGCACGAGCAAGCCTGCGTCGTAAAAGCGGTGGTAAAAGGGCAGCAGGCCGATGAGCACGATAGGCTCGACATTGCGGTCGGTCCGGAAGTACCAATAAAGACACAAGACGACGCAGATGGACCAGGCAATCGCATTGCAAGCGAGCCGGGATAGTCCGAAGCTAGCAGGAATAAGTTGC
>JBBRZF010000163.1:0-7906 GCA_038236965.1 Terriglobales bacterium
GATCCGGCGATACTGGCAACCTTGTATCCGAACATTCCCACGCAGGCGCAGTTGACTGCGTCCCAGCCGACGATCGCGAAAGTGGATCCGGGTCTGAAATCTCCCTACTCAGTGCAGTTTGCCACGACGCTGGAGCGGCAGGTGACGAAGTCGGCAACGGCATCGGTCACCTACCTTCATTCGCATGGGGTACACACGCTGGTCTCGCAAAACGTGAACGCGCCGCTGCCGGGCACGTACGATCCCGCGACGGGCACGGGCGTGTATCCGTTGGGACAGAAGCAGATCGTGAACCAGTACGAATCGCAGGGAAGGTTCAACCAGAACCAGATGATCGCGAACGCGAATATTCGTAGCAAGAAGTTTACGATGTTTGGTTTCTACATGTTGAACTTTGCCAACAGCAACACGAGCGGCGCGAGCAGTTTCCCTTCGAGTCCCTACGATTTGATGGCCGACTATGGTCGCGCTAATTTCGACGTGCGGCATCGAGGAGTAATCGGCGGCAACATCAGTTTGCCGTACCGTGTCTCGTTGAGTCCGTTCATCATTTCCAATTCCGGATCGCCCTATAACATCGTGGTCGGGCGAGACCTGAATGGTGACGGCATCTTCAACGATCGACCAGCGTTTGCTACAGCCACGAGCACGAACGTTATTGCGACACAATGGGGCCTTCTCGATATCAACCCTGCTCCCGGAGTTGCGAGGATCCCGATCAACTACGGCACGGGGCCGCTCACCGTGACGATGAACCTGCGCGTCAGCAAGTCGTTTGGCTTTGGAAAAGAGACTGGCAACGCTGCCTCGGCACAACGCGGCGGCGAGCGTGGCCCGGGAGGCCCGATGATGATGGGCGGTTCTGGCGGACGTGGCGGGGAACATGGTGGGGGTGGAGGTCAGATGGGTGGCGGCGGGCAAGGTGGAACGCATCGCTACAACCTGACGATCAGCGCTTCCGCTCGCAATCTGCTGAACCGAGTGAATCTTGCGAATCCGGTAGGCAACTTGAACTCGCCGTATGTCGGACAATCGATTGCTCTGGCGGGTGGACCGTTCGGCGGAACAGGCGGCGCTGCGAACCGGCGCGTCGATCTGCAGATGCAATTCTCGTTCTAAGGGCGATTCAACCTGGAAAGACGGCGGCCGATCATGGCCGCCGTTACTATTTGCGGCGAGACTCTGGCGCGAGCCCAACCCGCGCCAGACCCGGCCCATCCAAGGATGCAGGGAGAACTAAATGGACGCACTTAAGTTGCTCAAGCAGGACCACGACACAGTAAAGGCAATTTTGAAGACACTGGACGACACGACGGAACGTGCGGGTAAGACGCGCAGCAGTTTGTTCGACAAACTGAAAAGGGAACTCACGATCCACGAGACGATAGAGGAAGAAATCCTGTATCCGGCCTTTCAGGAACAGGCAAAATTGAAAGACATCGTGCTGGAGGGTTACCAGGAACATCACGTGGTGGACCTGGTGATGGACGAACTTGCGGAGCTCTCAACCAGTGACGAGACGTGGGGCGCGAAGTTGAGCGTAGTGAAAGAAAACGTGGAGCACCACATCGAAGAAGAGGAAGGCGACATGTTCAAGAAGGCTCGCCAACTATTCGAATCGCAAGAACTGGAGCAGCTTGGCGCGCGACTGGAAGCGCGCAAACTAGAGTTGAAAAAGGAATCGCCGGAGGAACTGCAGGAGTCTCGCGAAGCGGCGTAGGAGCGCTTGTAAAGGCCAGAAGAGAAGAAGCAGAAGAGCACCGGTCAGAGCCGGTGCTTTTTGCTGCACGAAAATCTAGTCGGCGGAAACGAATTCGCGGGCTTTGCGGTCGCCGAAACGCACGTAAGCGATGTAGGCGAGAATCACCAGGTTGGTGATAAGGAATCCCCAACGCAGCAGGGTCGCACCTTTGAGTAGCTCTCGAATCTCTAACGGTAGGTAGATTGTCCCGGAGACCAGGGCCATCCACTCTGCCCATACGCGTCCGCGCCAGAGGCCGTACCCTTCGATGAAGCGGAGTGCGACGTAGATACCGGCAAAGCCGACGACAAGGAAGACGTTCGAGTCCATGGCGCGCTCGGCGGCGTTGAGGAAGAGGGCAGCGAAATGGCGCGCGGGATCGATGTGGAAGAAATCGAGCATCCGAAGCGCAATCGTCTGCAGATCGACGTCGCGGCGGAGCAGCACCACGAAGGCAATGGTGATGCCCAGCACGAGCACACCTTTGACGATCTCCACAGCAGCAACGCTGCGCAGTCCTTTTATGTGCGCGCTATCAGTCTGTTTGATATCGATATGCAATGTAAGGGCGTCCGGGCTCTAAGTGTATGCGATGCAGATTGTGTGCGCAGCGAAATACTTCACGAGCGCTGCTGCACCAAACTTGTGATTAGCTGAGCCGATAAAATCCCCGATGATGCCGTAGTCCTGAATTTTAGGAGGCTGCTGGAATTGTGAGAACACCATCAAGGTAGATGTTGAAAGTGGCAGACGTGATGCCATTTGGGACACGCAGGAACAAAGACTGGTAGCACTGCATGTTCGCAATCTGCGCTCGCCGGGAATATGCTTGATGGCAGTGTCGTGCGGGGAATGCGCACTCTGGGGCCGACCTCAAAGAGCCGAGGAATCGGACAGGAATGCGAAAACGCTGATGTTGTGAACTTGCACAAACCCGGGAGAAAAGATGGCCGAACAACTCGTCACGATCGTGAATCCAAATGTCTCACTAACGCCGGCACCGACGGAGTGGGATGGGGATGCGGCGCGATTAGAGCGCGCACTGCGCGGGCGCATCGAGGGAGAAGTTCGTTTCGATAACGGATCGCGGGCGCTATATGCGACGGATGGTTCGAACTATCGGCAGGTTCCCATAGGCGTTGTGATTCCGCGACACGAAGCGGACGTGGTCAACACGGTTGCGCTCTGTCGTGAATTCGGAGCGCCTATTCTTGCGCGCGGTGGCGGAACCAGCTTGGCGGGACAATGTTGCAACGTCGCGGTGGTCATGGACTTCAGCAAGTACATGAACCAGATCATCGAAATCAACGCGGCAGAGCGATGGGCGAGAGTTCAGCCGGGACTGGTGCTGGATGTGTTGCGGAAAGAGGCGGCGAAGGTCGGCCTTACGTTTGGCCCCGATCCGGCTACGCATAATCATTGCACGCTCGGCGGCATGATCGGCAATAACTCTTGCGGAGTTCATTCCGTCATGGCGGGACGCACCTCCGATAACATCCTCGAACTCGACATACTTACCTACGACGGCGATCGCATGACCGTGGGTGCTGCGAGCGAAACGGAACTCGAATCAATCGTCCGCGAGGGTGGACGTCGCGGCGAAATCTACGCACGTCTCAAGGCGCTGCGTGATCGGTATGGCAACCTCGTGCGTGAGAAGTATCCAGACATCCCGCGGAGAGTGTCGGGCTATAACCTGGACAATCTCTTGCCCGAGAATGGATTCAATGTAGCGCAGGCGCTGGTCGGATCGGAATGCACCTGTGTCCTGATCCTTGAAGCGAAAGTGCGACTGGTGAAGAATCCGGAAGCGCGCACACTTCTGGTGCTCGGCTATCCCGATGTCTATTGCGCGGGAGATCACATTCCCGAGGTGATGTCCGCAGGGCCGATAGGCTGCGAAGGGATCGACGACCGCTTAGTCAGCTACATCAAGCGCAAGAACATCCACATGCAGGACCTGAAGATACTGCCTGAAGGAAAGGGTTGGCTGCTGGTTGAGTTCGGCGGCGACTCGAAACAGGGGTCCGACGCGAAGGCCCGCCAGCTGATGCGGGAATTGAAGTCCAAGAACGATGCTCCGGACATGCTGTTGTACGACGACGAAAAAATAGCGGCCATGGTGTGGGAGATCCGCGAGTCAGCATTGGGAGCGACGGCGTTCGTACCCGGTGAGCCAGTTACGTGGGAAGGCTGGGAAGATGCGGCTGTACTGCCGGAGAAGGTCGGCCATTACCTGCGCGCATTCCGCAAATTGCTGGATGCCTATGGCTACAGTTGCTCGCTTTACGGACACTTCGGTCAAGGCTGTATTCACACTCGTATCGATTTCAAACTCACCACCGCTCCGGGCATCGAACACTATCGCAACTTTGTACACGAAGCCTCTGACCTGGTGCTGAGTTTTGGCGGATCGCTTTCCGGCGAACACGGGGATGGTCAGTCGCGAGCCGAACTGTTGCCCAAGATGTTCGGGCCGGAATTGATCGAGGCCTTCCACGAATTTAAATCGATATGGGATCCGCAGTGGATGATGAATCCCGGAAAGGTGGTGCGGGCCTATCGCCTGGACGAGAATCTCCGATTAGGCGCCGACTACAAGCCTTGGGCACCGGAAACGCATTTCCAGTTTCCGGACGACGAAGGCAGTTTCGCTCACGCGGCTTTGCGATGCGTCGGCGTTGGAAATTGCCGTCGTCACGAGACTAAAACGATGTGTCCAAGTTATCGAGTGACCTACGAGGAGATGCACTCGACGCGCGGTCGCGCGCATCTGCTGTTCGAGTTGACGAAGGAAGATGTGCTGCACGATGGCTGGCGGGATGAGACGGTGAAGGAATCGCTCGATCTCTGTCTGGCCTGCAAAGGATGCAAAGGCGATTGCCCAGTCAATGTCGATCTAGCAACGCTGAAAGCGGAGTTCCTGTCACATTATTTTGAAGGCAAGCTGCGACCGCGACACGCCTACGCATTCGGCCTCATCGATAAATGGGCAGCGCTGGCATCGAGGGTGCCGGGACTGATCAACCTTATTACGCAACTGCCGGGATTGAGTGCGCTGGCTAAATTGGCAGCGGGCATGTCACAGGAACGGAGCATCCCGGCTTTTGCTCCGGAGACATTCAAGGCATGGTTCGCGCGACGCGAACGACGCAACGTCGGCGGCGCGAAAGTGATCCTCTGGGGAGATACCTTCAATAACTATTTCACTCCGCTCACCGCACAGGCGGCGGTAGAAGCACTGGAGAGCGGCGGGTACGAAGTCGTAGTTCCCATGCAGCACCTTTGCTGCGGTCGTCCACTCTACGACTTCGGCATGCTTGCAATGGCGAAGCGCTACCTGCAAAAGATATTAACCACGCTTGAGAAAGAGATCGAGGCAGGAGTTCCCATTGTCGGATTGGAGCCGAGTTGCATCTCCGTATTCCGCGATGAGATGTGCAACCTGTTGCCACGCGATGCGCGCGCCAAAAAGTTGAAGGCGCAAACCTTTCTGCTAAGCGAGTTTCTGGATAAGAACAAGGAGAAGTTCAGCTTCCCGCATCTCGACGCAAAGGCGCTGGTGCAGGGGCATTGCCATCACAAGGCGCTGTTCAAAATCGAGACCGAGGAGAATGTCCTGAGGCGGATGGGAGTCGATTTCGAAACTCCGAACAACGGTTGCTGCGGCATGGCGGGGTCGTTCGGATTCGAGAGCGACAAGTTCGATATTTCGTCGAGCATCGCTGAACACGAACTGCTGCCGCACATCGCAAACGCGGCGAAGAGCACGCTGATTCTGGCAGACGGATTCAGTTGCAGGGAACAGATCGCGCAATTGACGGACAGAGAGGCGCTCCATCTCGCCGAGGTGATGCAGATGTCGCTGCACAATCCGGGTAGGAGCGGCGATTTCCCTGAGCGCGCGATCCGTGAGAGGCAGCGACAAAGCGTCCGAAAGTCCATGCAGCGAGTTGGATTCGGGCTGGCACTAGGAGCGGTAGCGTTGGCCATGTGGCTGCTCCGGCGAAGTTGATTCAACGTGGTTAACCAGAGGTCTGGATTTTCTGCGGCGTGGCACTTCCTCCTGGAATCAAAACCCCTGGCAAGATTGAGAGCGAAAAGGAGGAACGATGAAAACACGTATAACCTCCGCAAAGGTCTCGCCGCAAGCTTCGCTGAACGGTTTTCTTACTCTCTCGTAGAGTTCATCCGGAACGCCTTTCCGGCTAGAAGAAGTAGATAAGGTTTACCGCGCTGGTGAACTGGCTGTTGGTGAGTCCATTCTGCTTCTGGAAGACATCGCGGTCGGAGCGGTCAAGCCGCAGATCGCCGCGCACCACGAAGCTGCCATCCAGTTTGCGAAGACTTTTGCTCGTGGCAGAGAGTTTTGCCGGAATCTTGAACTCCGGCGTCAGTGTGAATCCGCGCAACGTCTGCACAGTCCCCGTTCTTACTCCGGCGTTGTCGGCGAAAACCTCTCCGCGAAACGCCACGGATAGTCTGTTGGTGAACGCATATTTCGCGTAACCGGCGAGTCCGCGCCAGAGCACATCATGGCCGAGTCCGGCCTCCTCTTCGTGACCATAGAGTGCATCGATTGCGAGACTTAATTTCGGAGTTGTCTTCCATGTCCCAACCAATTCAAAGACACTGCGCTGGTCATGATTGTTGCGTGAAGCTTCGGGGCCGTGGATCACGTTGAAATAAACGGCGGTTGATTTCGCTGGCTGCCACAACAACTGTGCGCCGAGGGATTTCCCGGTGTTGTTGTCGTGCACATTGTCCCACCCATTGGTGACCATCGCCATGGCGGTCAGTTTTTCATGCACGGGACAGGTGGCGCGAACGCCTGTGTTGGTGAACGGGACGGCGTAGCCGAAGATGAATCCGCGGGAGTAATTCTCGTTGTAACCGTCATAACCTTCGACGACCTCGTACCCCATGTGGGTGTTCATCTTCCCAGCGTCGATGCGCAGGCCCTTCCCGACGGGTACTACGTAGCTGACAAGCAACTGCTGAATGTCTATGTGCTCGCCAAGACCAGTGTATTTGCTGCGAAACAATCCGTAGGAGGCTTCCGCCTCGGGGATTGAAGAGCCCGCCACCACGTCCATGCGAAAGCCAAAGTCGTTCGCTTTGGAAGCGGGACGCTGTATCACGATTTCCGCGGCATCGAGTTTAGGCATGCCGTCGTCGAAGTCGAAGACGCGAAGTTGATTCAAGTGCGACGCGGGTTCGTTAGTGTTGTAGGAAAACGCTGCGGAAAGAAATCCATTGACGGCGATGGAGCGCCACCAGTTCGTGGATTCGTTCTTGACCGCCGAAGTGGGTGCCGCTGTTGCGTTCGGTGTGTCCGCCTGAGCAAAGGAAAGCAGGGGTGAGATGATCATCACCCCTGCCAGTATCCATCGCGCCAGGGAGTTGTAAGAGGTTCTGCTACACCTCGACTGTCTGCTTGCTTCCTTCGAGCACCTGTTCCACGTGGTTACCGCTTGAGGCATCGTCGTACGCTCGTTCCCCATGAAGTACTTCGTCAAGACCAAGGACCTCGTCGAAGTCTTGTACCTTGACGGGAGTGATGCGGTCGATGATCGCAAGCATCCCGTAAGTGCAGACGAATGCCCATGTCGACGACAAAAGAACGGCCGCAACCTGCTTCATGAAAAATGTGGGATTTCCGCGGAGCAAGCCATCTGCACCCGCCGGATTAAGAGTTTTATCGGCAAAGATTCCCAAAAGGATGATTCCCGTGAAACCGCCGACCCCATGGACGCCCCAGACATCGAGCGCGTCATCCCACTTCATCTTGTTCTTCAGCGTGACAGCGAAGTAGCAGACGAAGCCGGAAATAATTCCGATGATGCACGCCGTCGAGATGGAGATGAATCCGGAGGCGGGAGTGACCGTCACCAGGCCAGCGAGCGCGCCCGTCATGAATCCAACGATTTTCGGCTTTCCTTCTCTCATCCAGTCGAGCACAAGCCAGGTCATGGCCGCGAATGCAGCCGAACAGTGTGTGTTGAAGAATGACGAAGCCGCGACCGTGTCGGCGCGGAAGGCGCTGCCGGCGTTGAAGCCGAACCATCCGAACCAGAGTATTCCCGTACCGATTGCCATCAGGGGAATGTTATGTGCCGAATCGGAAGCCCTGCGACGGCCGACATAGATGACAGAAGCCAATGC
>JBBRZF010000164.1:0-7851 GCA_038236965.1 Terriglobales bacterium
GGAAGACCAACATACCCCATGCCCACGATGCCGACACGAGCGGTTCTCTCCTGAACTTTGCGCAGGAAAGCTTCAGAAATGCTGCTGGCAGCCACATTAGGATGCATAAGATTCCACGACCGATCTTAGGGTTATGGACTGAATTTTAACATAAAGGAAGTGGCGGAACGGCTCGCATCCACAGGCCCAGGAAGGTTGCGCGAATCGGGCGCGACGCTGGAACGGCAATCCGATGTGTAAGGTATGTTTGTTGTGAAAAACGGAGATTAAGGTATACTCAGCCAACGATTTAACCGCTGTGACTGCTAGAAAAAGCGGACAATCACCATTAAGCTGAATCCTTGGACGAGATTTCAAAAACAATGATCTCTGAACAGATTCAACGCGGTTCCGGGCCACGACGCCGAACCCAGAAGCCGACGCAACAAGAAGCTGAAGCAGCAGATCACCTATGTCGCGGTGTTTGTCGGCCTTCTGGTGCTGGCTGTTATGGCGTGGCTTCACCTCGTAAGTTCGTAGAGGCGGTCTCACTCTTTTTCGCAAAACCCATTCATCAAATCGTTGTCTGTCCTTGCGGTGCGCGCGAACCGGATTTGGGGGCTTCCCTGACCTCGTATTGCCTGTCCTGCCCATAGTGCTGTCGGAAGGGATGACGTATGCACATGCGGACGTAAACCAGCGGTCCGGCCAGCATCGCCAGATAAACTCGCCAACGGGGAACGGAGACATCAAAGAGCTTGGTCTCGCGCCCACTCCAGGAACGGCGCCTGTGGCTGAAGGCGTCAAGGATGAATCGCAGGGAACTCAGTAAGTGTTTCGGATTCTCAACCATCGTGAGCGTAAAGAACGCCGTGGACATGGTGATAGGGCGCAGTCGGTCATCGAGATTAGGTGGTATGGCCGGATGTCGAACGACAGCCAACGGCGTGTACGCTACCGAATAACCCTTCTCTACGACGGAGAAGAACGCTTTGTGCTCTTCGCTTTCGCAGATGGGCGCGCCTCGTCCTAGGCGCTCGTCGAATCCCGTCCAGAATTTCAGCGCGCAGCGCCGAAACGCCATGTTGGCTCCGTCGCCGATACCGCCGAAATTCGTCTGGGCGAACCAGTCTGGAGTGGTGCGATTCACGATGACCTGGCTCGGTCTGCTCGCCTCTCGCTCCCCCTTTGCCGGTTCGTATACGATCTGTCCGGCTGCGGCCATCACGTTGGGGTCGGTGAACACCTCCAGCAGGTTCTGCAGCCAATCGGGGTCAGCGGTGGCATCGTCGTCAAGATAGGCGACGAATTCCGTGCGGCTCGCGTGGAACCCGGCATTGCGCGCGGCGCTCAATCCGAGGTGCGTGCACAATAGATAGCGCGCACCGAAGCTGGCCGCGATAGATTGCGCTTCCGTGACGACTCGATTGTTCTCAACCACCAAAATCTCGTAAGAGAGGAACGACTGCCGGGCAAGTTCCGCGATGCAGTTGCGCAATGCTTCAGGACGGTTCCGCGTGCAGATGACGACAGTACAAAGGGGAGAAACATTGCCGGCTTGTGGCGACTCCTGCCGCACCTGGTCATTCATACGGGGTTCCCGATATCCGGCGCGGAAGATTGCCGCCCTGCCATGAACAGCGGTACCGAAAAAAGAGATTCCCGGATATTGGGCGCGATTCTAGCACGCGGCTGAACAGGCGGCGAGAGGTCCCTGTTAGTCTCCGGCATTGGCGGTCTTGGCCGTCGAGGGATGATAGAAGCCGATCGGAATCTCGTGTAGTTGTTGCATCACCGCGTCCTCATCGCCGGTAAGGGCAACCTCGCCGAGGTATTGGATCTGCTGGTAGACGTCTGCGGATATGTTGTGAGCATGTACGTGATGAACCTGCGCGATATCCGTGGACGTGACCTTCGCGTCGGCGGGCCACAATTGTTCGTGCAGCTTTTCGCCCGTGCGGATGCCGACAAACCTGATTTCAATATCTTCGTCGGGCCGTAGTCCGGACATGCGGATCAGGCGGCGTGCGACGTCAGCTATCTTTACCGGGTCTCCCATATCAAGCATGTAGATATCGCCGCGCGAACCGAGCGATGCGGTCTGCAGTACGAGATTGACGGCTTCATTGATCGTCATGAAGTAGCGCGTCATCTCCTGGTGGGTGATGGTGATAGGGCCACCGGCGGCAATTTGGCGAAGGAAGATAGGAACAACGCTGCCGCGGCTTCCCACGACATTCCCAAATCGCACGCAAGCACAGCGCGTGTTGCAATCCGCCATGGTGGCGCGATGCTGTACCAGCATTTCGGCAAGACGCTTGGTGGCTCCCATGATGCTGGTGGGGTGAACCGCCTTGTCCGTAGAGATCATCAGGAAACGTTCGGCGCCGTATTCAACTGCTAGGTCGAGCATGTTGTAGGTGCCGACTACATTGTTGAGGACGGCCTGTGCGCGGTTCAACTCCATCACCGGCACATGCTTGAATGCGGCTGCATGCAGGATGATGTGCGGATGGTGCTGTTCGACGATCTGGCGCATGTGCCGCCCGTCTCGGATGTCTCCGACGATCTGCACGATTTCGGCAGCGGGAGAGAGAGCGGTCAACTTCTGATGAATCTCAAAGATGGAGTTTTCGTCATGGTCCACGAGGATCAGTTTCCGAATGCCGTAGCCATAAACCTGCACGCACAGTTCGGATCCTATGGAGCCACCGGCGCCCGTAACGAGCACCGTGCGATCTTTGTACGCTTCCAGAACCTTCACCGGAGGCTTGTTGGAATTGATGGCGCGCGAAAATACGGAGTGGGGATCGGCCTCCGCCTGCACATGCACGCTGCCGGAAAGAATATCGCGCGCTGAGGGCAGTAGCCGCATCTCGGTGCCGAACTCGCTCGTCGTTTCCACGACATCGCTGAGGCACTTCATCTTGGCATCGGCCACGAGGATCAGGTCGGCTGTGCCATCAGCCAGATAGCGAGGCAGTTCACAGGGGTCGTCCAGAACGAGGGCGTCGCCGATGCGGGAGCCACGCAACCGGGCCTCCGGGGCCAGCAGCCCGACGATGGATATCTCGGCTTGCATGGATACGTGGCGGACCGCGGTAGCCAGTGAGGAATCGGTCCCGATGATGATGGCGTAACGCGTGAGTTGGCGCGGAAGAATGTTGCCAGCCTCGAACAGCAGACGCCGCGAGCCGCGGGCCGCCGCGCCCATGAACAGAAATGCCCCGTAATCGATCAGGGCAACGCCGACCGGTAGTTTCAATTGGTCGTGCGTGATCGGGATAAGACGAAGTAGCAGGACGCAGATGGTCGCCGGCAGTATCTCAAGTGAAAACTTGATGGCGTCATGGAAGCTGAAATAGCGCCAGATACGGGTTTGGCCGCCCAGCAGCAGAAGCCAGGAAATGCGCATCAACGGCAGAATAAGGATCCAGCCCCAAAGCATGGGCCGATACGAATACGGAACAGTTCCCTCAAATCGCAGCAGGAAAGCAATGATCACTGCAAATGCCGACAACAACAGATCGATAGCCAACTGATTTCCGCGCGAATAAAAAAGCGCCGGCAAATGATTCATCCGATTGGATATTCGATGCAGCAAGTATCTGTTTTCGAGATTGTTATCGTTGGCGATGGGGGTGCTGTTCATTCCTTTATCCATTAAGTCAGGGCCCTTATGTGACTATTCGGGGGGAGGGTCAGCCCTGCCAAGTTTCACAGAATTCTGCCCGCTCCGCAACCAGGTCTTTCTATCGCGTATTCATCAGGACACGCGAATTTACGCGTCCAAACTCAAGAGTTTCCGTCCTTGCCGGGACTGAATGTCCGCAGGCCATGACCCCACAGACGTAAAACAGCAGGGCATTGGCCGGTATCTGCAGGTTGAAATCGAAAAAGCTATGAACCAATATTCCGGTGAAGGCGGTCATCGAGCCCAACACGAGCGTGGAAGACCAACTACCAAGTCGTCTCCTTTTGTAATTCTTGATGCCTCCTCGAATCACGATCAGAATGAAGAGCAGCACAAGTCCAAATCCGACGAGACCCGTCTCCGTCAGAGCCTGTAAGTAATCATTGTGCGCCGCATTCAAATAGAACATCGAAGGAACCGTACGGAATCTCGGATAGGCTGACGGGAAGGCTCCCATACCCCATCCCAGGATGGGGCGCTCCTTGAACATCTTGACCGAGTCTTTTGCGATCTGGTACCGGTCTGCTGCCTCGTCGCGATTCTTAAATGTCGCGAGCTTTCCCAGGACAGCGTCTCCGCTGATGACCAAAGCTCCGGCGAGAATTACCTGGAGCAGAAGCGCGACGGCGATCGCCTGTCCCAAGCGGCGTTCGCGCATGACCAGCATGATGACAAAGAAGAAGATTTCGGCGGCCACACCCACCATTCCTCCACGCGACCCGCAAAGAACAACGGTAACTCCCATGACAAGCACGAAGAACGCAAGCACGAAGCGCTGGTCGCGCGCCAGTTTGCGATTGATGGCGCCAGCCAGCGCGAAGGGAATCAGTAGTTCCATGATTCCGGCAAAGTGATTCTTGTTAACGTAAGGCCCATAAATCGCGCCGCCATGAAAGGGCGTTCGAAGCCAGTACAACTTCCCGCCAGCGGTGAAATCCTGAACACAACCCAGCACACCCAGCAGGAACCCGAACACCGCCAGCGTGACCACAAGGTGCCGATAATCGGTTTCATTGCGGAAGGACTGGACAGCTAGGAACGTGATCGCCCCAAAGGCGAGGTAGAGCAAAAGCGACTGTAGCGTCTGTTGACGGTCGACCGAAAGATGCAACAGGAACTGTCCGGCGATGAGCAGCAGGAACAGACCGGAAGGAATGTAAAGTGGATGGCGGACGACGCCCGGCGCCGCAGTGAACAATTCGCCGACCGTCCAGAAGACCATCAGGGCCGCAGCGGCCAGTTCCAGTGTGAGGATGGCCCAAGGTTCCACCGCGCCGAACGCCAAGGGGCCAAAGAGAAGGATGATCAGCACTCCGAGTTTAGTAACACGCTGGTGCAGCCTCGCCTTCGTCGTTACCAACGGGCCGAACTCGCCGCTAGCCAAAGGCTCCGGGCCCCGCGTTGTGATGTCGAACCTCACGGTTGCTGCTCCTTGGTCAAACTGACGTCGTCGATGGATAGATTGCCGCGCACCAGTGTTTCGCCCCGTTCGCGGATCAAGCGAACGATTCCGATGCTGGCATCCGCGTCAGTGGTGAACACCGCCGAGACTTCTGTCCACTTACCGCCGTCGGTGAACTCTTCGGTCTGCGCCAACGGTTGCTTGCCGTATTCGGCGATGGCAAAACGAGCACCGGATGCAGTGGCCAGATCTCCTTTCACAAAAGCGCGGAAACGAAATCGGGTATTTGGCTCCAGCTTTACGTATTGCATGACCGGAAAACTGGCAAGACGCGCCGACTTGATCTCCATGGCGAGCGATTGCGCCCCGGAGTGCTTATCCTCCGTGTCGATCGAAAAGCTCACGTCGTTGGTCTCGGCCAATCGCCAATCAAATCCGCCGTTGAGCACTGGAGATTCGAATCCGCCATTGGTGATCGCGCCATTGTTACCGGAAACCTTGGGTGAGAGGCTGACGAGGCCTTGCCAAACGTGGAATGCGTCGTTTGTGTGTTTCTGTTCGATGAGGTAATCGATCAGGTTGAAGCTCTTTTCGCGTGAAAGCGGTTGTTTCAACGCGACCAGCATGTCCCACGCGCGAATGGCAGCCCGAGGCTGCTGGCGCGAAATCAGGAATTCAATGAAGTCGTGTCGCCAGGCGACTGTGGCAGGCAGGCCTTCGTTCAGTACGAGGTCTACATCGCGGGTAGCGCGCCATGCCGTTTCCATCAAGCTCACGCTGAGCGAGGGATCAGTGTCCGCGGCTAGTTTGAGCTGATGCAGGGCTTTCTGGGTCTCGCCGATAACAAGGTAGAGATTGCCTGCTTCCCAAAGCGTGCTGGTGCCTTTCGGATCCAAAGAAATCGCCCTGTCGAGCGCTGCCACCGAGGCCGGAGTGTCTCCATTGTTCAACTCCGTCTTGGCCAGTCCCATCCAGCCAGTGGCGGAGGTGGGCGCAAGTTCGATGCCCTTGCGGAACTGTTGCTCCGCGTTGACAGCGTCCTGATCGACGTAGAGATAGTAGTAGCCGAGGCGGGTGCGATATTCAGCGCTGAGCGGGGCAAGACGCACCGCCTCTTCCAGCGGCGGCCTGTTCATCGTCTTGGCGAGCACGGTGGCCGTGAACTGCCGCACTGCGACCCATGAGAAGGCGGCCGCAAGCATCAGGGTGACGCCAGCGAGCAATATTCTCGATACAGATACTCGAATTCCCGTATTCATCCCCGAATCACTGAAACTGGTCTCAGTGCTCCTCGTCGTAATAAGCGCCGTAGTATTTCGCGTTGTAATAGTAGTAATTCGGCGAATTAGTATCCACCGCATTCAGGACAACTCCGGTCATCTTGGCGCGAACCTGGGATAGGAGATCGCGTGCGCGCTTGACCGCATCCTTCTTGGTCACGCCTGAACGAATGACCATGACGACACAATCGGCCATGGTGGAGAGAAGCACGGCGTCCGTGACCGTCAGTACCGGTGGCGTATCGAGCACCACATGGTCGTACTCCTTGGACCACTCAGCAAGACAGCGTCGCATGTGCTCCGAGTCAAGCAATTCGGCTGGCTGCGGCGGGACCGGCCCAGCGAACAGGAAGGAGACATTGGGGAAGGATTCCACATGTGCGACCACATCCTCCATCCGGTCCATTCCGGTGAGCACAGTGCTTAGACCTCCGCCGGCAACGCATCCCACAGTCTTGTGCACAGACGGACGGCGCATGTCAGCATCGACCAGAAGCACCCGGGAGCCTTTTTGTGCCAGTGTGGTCGCGACATTGACGCACGTTGTAGTCTTGCCTTCCTGCGGAAGAGCGCTGGTGACAACGATGATCTTGGGAGATGTTGAGGAAAGCAGCAGCGAGGTTCGCAGCGCTCGGAACGATTCCGATATCTGCGAGTTTGGCTTAGCCTGCGAGATCAGCGGACGTATCGCGGGCAAACGTTTTTGCGTCACCCCATTCGAAAGTGCGGGGCGTGCGGGGCGCGAATTCGGAATCACGCCGAGAAGCGGCATCTGTGTCAGGTGCTGGACATCCTCGGGCGTGACCACCGTGTTGTCCATCAACTCAAACAGAAGAGCCAGTCCAACGCCGCCGAACAGGCCGATCATCAACCCGAGTAAGAGGTTCCGGGGGATGTTGGGCTCGGAAGGGAAGCGCGGAACGATGGGCGCATCGATGATATTCACGTTGCTCGACTTGAGCCCTGCGACCACGCCTGCTTCCTTCAACCGCTGCTGAAGATTTTCGAAGAGCTGACGGTTGGAATCGACGTCGCGCTTCAGTAACGAGAACTGGATGGAGCTCTCATTCAGTTGGTTGGCGTCGCCCTTCTGGCGGTCGAAGCTGTCGCGCAACATCTTTTCGCGCTGCGAGGCAACATTGAAATCAGTTCGCAATCGGTCGAGTACTCTGCGTTCTTCGGCGGCGATGTTGGTCTGCACCATCTCCAGTTGAGATTTGGTTTCCACTACCTTCGGATAGGAGGGGCCATATTGCAGCGAGTACACCTTTAACTTGTCGCGAAGTTCGTTCTCCTGAAGGCGTAATCGTTGTAAAACCGTTCCGCCTTCCATCTTCGACATCGCTTCGCTGTCGCCAGCAGCCGCATTCTGAAAATTGACTTGCTTGTTGATGCGTTCGGCTTCTGCGGCCGTCAATTGCTTGTTCAGGTCCTCTAGCCGGGAAGTGATGACGTTCGTCTTGTCGTCGCCTCCGAGGATGCCGTGTTCGCGCTGA
>JBBRZF010000165.1:0-7537 GCA_038236965.1 Terriglobales bacterium
GTTCGCACCGTCAATTCTCCGATCCCTCGTAAGGCAGTTCCATACTCGCGGCCTTCGCCTTGGGCGCTTGCTTGAAGGTCTCCGTCTGCATGCGCGGAAACTTCTTGTTGCAGCATTCTTCAGCAAAACGACGTATTTCGACGTTTATCTAGACACCTTTTGACGTGCTTTTTGCTGCAAAATTGACCGGATTTGGCGACTTTTCCCCAATCTATCGAAGAGCCAAACACCACCTAAACACTCCCCAACCAAAATAACGAAGAACCAAACAGAACTAACGAAGAGCCTCGCCCTCACCCTTGATCCCACCCGCCCCGCCCTGTCCCGTATCCCCACTTAACCGCGCTTTTCCCGCCTTCATCCGCCCACTAACCGCAACTCCCGCCCCCAAAAGCCCACGAAATAAGCACTAACTACCCTACTTTCGATATTTTACCCGTAAGCCTTTCGTCCTCAACATTTTGCGAATCCCAACCCCCACAACTCCCCCTTAATCAGCAACTTACAAATCCACACTCCCACGCAAAAAAAGACACGCGTCCGCCACCGGCACGGGGCGTCCGGGCCCACGCTAAGGCGGAGCAAAGGCAGCCGCTGGATGATTTCCGCAGCTCTCTTGCAACTTCGCGGCTCAACGGCGAAACTCTATCTATGTTCCGATTACGCGATTTCCAGGTCAAAGATATGGACGAGATGCTCGACGTGGACCACGAGTGCTTCGCCCCCGGAATCGCCTACTCGCGCGGCGAGATGCAGAGCTTCGTCGAACGCAAGGGTTCCTTCGGACTCATCGCCGAGCCGACGCCACTCGCGCTGGAGAAGATCAAGCCTGCGAATCCCAAACTCATTCCGCATCGCATCGCCGGATTCATCGTCGTCGAAGTGCCGCCGAAAGGTTACGGACACGTCATCACCATCGACGTCCGCAAAGCCTATCGACGCTATGGGCTCGGCAGCATCCTCATCGCCGCCGCAGAGGAACGGGTGCGCAAGCAGGACGGCTTCATGATGTCGCTGGAAGTTGCGGTGGACAACGCTGCTGCCATCGCCTTCTACAAGCGTCACAAGTACAACGTATTGCGCACGCTTCCGCGCTACTACAACCATGAACTGGACGCGCTTCTGCTGACAAAGCGCCTGTAAAGCGAGTTCACAAATAAGTAAAAAGGCGCTCCCGCGGGAGCGCCTTTCCATGCATCAACGCTGCAGAGGCTGAGCTATGCGGCGTCTTTGTTCTTGCGATCTTTGCGATTGATGTTTTGTTTTACGTCTTCGGCGGCGTCTTTGACCTTGTCTTTTACATTGCCCCAGGCATTCTGTACTTTGCCTTCGGCCTGTTTGGCTGCGCCTTCGCTCTGAGTTTCCTTGTCACCAGTCCATTCGCCGACCTGGCGTTCTGCGCGTCCAGCAATGTCTTTAGCCTTGCCCTTGATTCGATCCTTATCCATGATTCCTCCCTGATGGTTCCTGTGGAAGTTTGCCGCAGATCGGTTCTGCGGCGACACTCGAGGCGTCGCCGCGAACAGTTGGGTTACAAAACGGTCCTTCGACCGCTGGTTTATACAACGCTTCTTCGACCGCCGATGAGCTGGAACACCAGTGCAACAATCGCCAGTATCAGGAGAATGTGAATGAACCCTCCCAGCGTGTAGCTCGTCACTACACCCAGCAGCCAAAGTACGAGCAGGATTACAAACAGTGTCCAAAGCATATTTCCTCACCCTTTTGAAACTGGATTTATCCCTCGTACAAGATTGGGTGCGCGATTCGCTTCGCGGGTTGTTAGGAATCGAGAGCAGAAGATGGTTGTCAGTCGACGGTTCCCAGTTTGCCAGCAGGAACTGGTGCTCGCGAAAGCAGCAGTGGCCTGCAGACGCGTGGCATCTGGCAACTAGCCCACGACATCTGGCAACTGTTCTTTAGAACCTGAACACCAGTCCCGTCTGCGCCACGATGTTGTGTTGACGGCTGCCATCGGTGAAGGAGAACAGTTTCGGCGCTCCGGAATAGAAGTCGCGCACTTCACCGCGCACACTGAGATAGGGAAACACCTTCATGTCCACGCCCGCGCCGAAGTCGAAGACGTTGGTGGTGTGGGAATCAGATCCCGTGGTACTGGTCGCATCCGCCGCGTAATGGGCGAATCCGACGCCAGCGGCGAGATAAGGCGAGAAGGGAAGGCCCGGCGCGAACTTCACCTTCAGTCCCGGCGTGATGAACAGGGAAGAATAGTTGGTGCGCGAGGGAAGATGGAGGACGCTTTTGGGCGCGACCACAACGGGAATCTCAAAATAGAGAGCCGCTAAAGGAACTGCTGCCAGGCATCCGGCATAGGCTCCGCCAACTGCAAAGCTCGCCCCGGAATCGAACTGATTGTTATGCGGGAAATTTCCTCCGGCGGTTATGGCTATTTCATGCTGCTGGGCCTGGGCTGTAATGCCGATAACTAGAACAATCGCCAGAAACAACAGGCGTGAAAATTTCATGTCTGCCTCCGGAATAAGTTATAGGTTCGGATGCCATCGGCGGCAGGAGCGTTGACCTGCTGCTTGCAACAGTTTGCCCAAGACTCGAAAGGACGAGTACAATCCCGCGGACTCCAAATACGGGGATTTCCTGAGCCCCAAATGAAACGGGAGTCGAACTGCTTTTTATATCGAAGTTTCAGTGTTTGGCACTTATACCAGCGGCGAATTGCTCCCGGTTGAGAGGTTGCTATCCGGGGCAGGAACCGCTATCACATGGTAAACACTTGCTTTGACTGCCTCGTGAATCTTTTGCGTCCGCAGCCACATCAAAGTTGAGTACGTTTGACTCAAGGAGTGACATGGCACAAGAAACGCGCAATATTGAACGTGACGCTTCCGAGTATCGGGACGACGCCACAGGCGCGCGTACCCTGCCGGTTCTGCCGGTAAGGGACACGGTTCTATTCCCCCACGCCGTTTTGCCATTGACGGTAGGCCGCGAAAGTTCGGTGCAACTAATCAATTCGCTCGGCGAAGACAAGACTATCGTTGTGGTCGCACAGCGCGAGGCTCGCGTCGATTCGCCGCAGCCTATGGACTTGTACACGGTCGGCACGCTCGCCGTCGTCCATAAAGTTGTAAAGATGCCCAACCAAAGCCTCTTCGTTTTTGCCGAAGGATTGGAACGGGTTCGGATAGAGGAATACGCGCAGTTGTCGCCGTACATGAAGGCGACGGTAAACACGGTTGACGAGATCGCTCCGGTGAAAAATTCGGAGATCGAAGCATTGCAACGCAATATTCTTACGCTCTTTCAACAGATCGTGGCTGGATCACCAACGCTGTCGGACGAACTTTCCACGGTCGCAATGAACATCGAGGACCCCGGCCGATTGGTGGACTTCGTCGCCAGTTCCTTGCCTTCGCTTTCCACCAAGGACAAACAGGACGTGCTGGAAACGCCCGATGTTCGCATGCGTTTGGACAAGATCAACCAGCACCTCGCCAAGGAACTGGAAGTCCAGCAACTGCGCAACAAAATCCAGAGCGAAGTGCAGGACCGCGTGCAGCAGACGCAGCGCGAGTACTACTTGCGCGAGCAGATGAAAGCCATCCAAAAAGAATTGGGTGAGCAGGACGAAGGCACGCGCGACGCCGAAGAGCTGAAGGAAAAGATAGAACAGGCCGGAATGCCGGACGACGTGAAGAAAGAAGCACTGAAGGAATTGGGCCGCCTCGCTCGCATGTCGCCCATGGCCGCCGACTATTCGGTCACTCGAAATTACATCGAGTGGCTCGCCGTGCTTCCATGGCAGAAATCTTCAGGCACGGAAGTCGATATCCTGAAGGCGAAAGAAACTCTGGATGAAGACCATTACGATCTGAAAAAGGTGAAGGACCGCATCCTGGATTACCTCTCGGTGCGCCGTCTGAAGCCGAACATGAAGGGCCCCATCCTTTGCTTCGTCGGACCTCCGGGCGTTGGCAAAACTTCGCTTGGAAAGTCGATTGCGCGAGCGTTGGGACGCAAGTTCGTTCGCCTCTCGCTAGGCGGCGTACACGACGAAGCAGAAGTTCGCGGACATCGTCGTACATACATCGGGGCATTGCCGGGACAGATCATCCAGGGCATTCGCCGCGCGGAGACGAAGGACCCGGTCTTCATGCTCGACGAGATCGACAAAGTCGGACGCGACTTCCGCGGAGACCCCGCGTCGGCGCTGCTTGAGGCACTCGATCCCGAACAGAATTTCTCGTTCCGCGACAACTATCTCGACGTGCCGTTCGATTTGTCGAACGTGTTGTTTATTACGACGGCGAACCAGTTGGAGCCCGTGCCGGGTCCGCTGCTGGATCGTATGGAAATCATCGATCTGCAGGGGTACACGGAAGAGGACAAGGTGCACATCGCTTTCCAGTACCTCGTCAAACGTCAGACGGAAGAGAACGGTGTGACCGACGAGCAGATCGAGTTTACGGAAGAGGCGATTCGCTTCATCGTTCGGCACTACACGCGCGAAGCTGGCGTGCGCAGTTTGGAACGCCAGATCGGAACCATCTGCCGCAAGCAGGCACGTCGCATTGCCGAAGGTAAGCCGGAGAAACTCGTGGTCACGAAGGAAACCATCCTGGAGATGTTGGGCGGAATGAAGATTCGGCTCGACACCGAGATTGCGGAACGCACCAAGCGCTCAGGGGTTGTCGTAGGCTTGGCGTGGACTCCGACCGGAGGCGACATCCTGTTCGTGGAAGCGAACAAGATGAAGGGCAAAGGCGGCTTCACCATGACCGGACAACTCGGCCAGGTGATGCAGGAATCCATGCAGGCCGCGCTGACCTGGGTCCGCAGCAATGCGGAATCGCTCGGCATCAGCGAGGACTTCTTCAAGGACCACGACATACACATACACGTTCCGGCAGGCGCCATCCCTAAAGATGGACCTTCGGCGGGCGTGACGATGGCGACAGCGTTGGTCTCTCTGCTGACGGATAAACGAGTGCGTCCTCTTACGGCGATGACTGGAGAGATCACGCTCAGCGGAAACGTGCTGCCCATCGGCGGCGTGAAGGAGAAGGTGCTGGCCGCGAAACGCTCCGGCGTTAAGACCATTATTCTTCCCGCCGACAACAAGCAGAACGTGGAAGAGGACCTGACGGAAGAGCAGCTCTCGGGCGTGCAGCTTCATTACGTGAGCACCATCGAAGAACTGCTTACCATCGCGCTTCCTACGGACGCCGCAGAAGAAAAGAAAGATGCGGAAGTTCGGGAGAACGTACTGAAAGAGCAGCCGGTAGTGTAAGCGAACGCAAGAATAGCAACAGACAGAAGGGGCTGCCGAGAGAGGCGGCCCTTTTTATTTGTCGTAAACTAACAGCGTGCAGATAAAAGTCATCTATCTCGGCGTGTTGAAAGAAATTGCGGGGAAGTCCTCCCACTCGGTTGAACTGGCGGACGGCGCGACTGCAGCCGATCTCTGGGCAAAGCTCATTGCCGCCACGCCAAAACTCGGCGACCGTTCGGTGGCCATCGCCATCAACCAGGAGTACGCGCAATCCAGCGCAGTTCTGCACCACGCAGACGAGGTCGCGCTGCTGCCGCCCGTGAGCGGAGGTCTGCCAGAATCCGTCGCCACCGCTGCAGACGATTTGCGTTCCGCGCATTGCCGCATCACGCGCGACGTTATCGACGCGAACGCCATCGTCGCTGAAATCAAGGTCGTAGAAGATGGCGCAGCCTGCATCTTCGACGGTGTAGTTCGCAACAACACGCGCGGACGCCGCACTCTCTACCTCGAATACGAGGGCTACGAACAGATGGCGCTGAAAGAAATGGAAGCGCTCGCCATGCAGGCGATGGCCCAGTTCGGCGTGCGCGATGTGCGCATCGTGCATCGCCTGGGACACATGGACATCGGCGAGACCAGCGTACTCATCGCCGTCGCCTCGGCGCATCGGGGAGAGACGTTCGATGCGTGCCGCTGGATCATCGATTCCTTGAAAAAAGTAGTGCCCATCTGGAAGAAAGAGTTCTTCGAAGACGGTGCAGTGTGGGCCGATGGGGAAGATTTTCCGGCAGAGATCGATACGCGGCGAGGTTGAACACCAAGAGCCTAACCACAAAGGGCACAAAGGACTCGAAGGTTCACAAAGGAAAAACCCTTGGGGACATTGACTTTTCGCGCCGAGACTGAACACCAAGAACCTAACCACAAAGGTCACGAAGGACTCGAAGGTTCACAAAGGAAAAGCCCCCAACCCCGAAAATCCTCCTTTGTGTTCTTTATGGTCCCTTGTGTCCTTTGTGGTTCATTGTTTTCCCGCCTCGATGTTTTTCTTTGAAATGTGACCGCCATCACTGGGTCTCGTGCCTCTGCTGCCTACAATTTAATTGTGCATGAACTCAGCATAGTCACATCGATTCTTGGCACTGTCGAAGCCGAGGCGCGCAAGCGTCCGGGGACGAAGTTCGTCAAGGTCGGTCTGCGCGTCGGCGAAATCGCCGGACTCGATAACGACTCGCTCACCTTCGGTTGGGATGCGATGACGCGCGCGACGGAGTTCGAAGGCCTGACGCTTGAGATTGAAAGCGTGCCGTGGCGAAATATTTGCCCGGGATGTGAGAAGGATTTTCTGGTGCGCGACTATCAGACGCAGTGTCCCACCTGCGGAGAGACGGTGACGCGCTGCGTAGGCGGCGAGGAACTCGACATCGCCTATATAGAAGTAGAAGACGAGGTGCAACCGGCATGACGCAGATCGCGGTAGAGAAAAAAGTTCTGAACGAAAATCAGCTCAAGGCGATGGAGTTGCGCGAGAAGTTCCGCGAGCACGGCATCACCTGCGTGAACATCATCAGCTCGCCAGGTTCGGGCAAGACCGCGCTGCTGGAAAAAACGTTAGCGACCTTCCCTGAAACGATGCGTGTGGTTGTTCTTACCGGCGACCTGCAGACCGAGAACGATGCCAAGCGTCTTGCGAAATATGGATTTCCTGTGAAGCAGATCATCACCGGAGGTACCTGCCATCTCGACGCCCGCATGATCGAGAAGCATCTCGCCGACTGGCCGCTGGAAGATATCGATCTGCTCATCATCGAAAACGTCGGCAACCTCGTGTGTCCTTCCAGCTATGATCTCGGCGAGGAAGCGAAGATCGTGATGCTCAGCGTGACGGAAGGGGAAGACAAGCCGCTGAAGTATCCCTCGATTTTTGCCAGGAGCGAGTTGATGATTCTTAGCAAGACCGATTTGCTCCCCTACGTCCCGTTCGACACCGCCAAGGCGAAGGAGAATGCGCGCGCCGTTCATCCCGGCATGGAGATCGTCGAGGTCTCCACCACCGCCGGCAACGGATTGGAACAATGGATGAATTGGCTTGAGCAGCGCATGGCCGCGAAAAACGTCGCGAGCACTGTCTAGTATCGGGCGAAACCATCATCGGGCGCGGCCTCGGCTGCGCCCATTTTCTTGCGGCGAACTTTTTGTAGCTTTCCCTCCGCTTGCACAATCCATGTGGCAACAGATAGAAATTAGTAGCACCCAGGTTGGTATGTACAGGTTGAGGAGGAA
>JBBRZF010000166.1:0-7533 GCA_038236965.1 Terriglobales bacterium
GTCCATGCCTTCGCCGCAAACGCGCACGCAGCGATAACAAAGGATGCAGCGCGGACGATCAAAGTAAACGACCGGAGACCATTGCTGCTCTTCGCGATGCGACTTGATGTCGATGAACTTCGATTCGGCGGCACCGTACTTGAAGGTCATGTCCTGCAATTCGCACTCGCCGCCCGCGTCACAGACGGGGCAATCGAGCGGATGGTTCGCCAGCAGCAGTTCCAACATGCTCTTGCGCGCCTGCACGACCTTGTCGGTCTCGGTCTGGACCACCATGCCCTCGGCACAAGGCGTGGTACAAGCCGTCTGCAGCTTGGGCATTTTTTCCACCTCGACCAGGCACATGCGGCAAGCGCCCTGCAAAGACAGGCCGGGGTAGTAGCAGAAGGACGGCACTTCGATACCAACGATCTTGCAGGCATCGATCAGCAGCGTCCCCTGCGGGGTCACGATCTTTTTTCCGTTTACAGTTATCGTTACGTCAGCCATGGAAACCTAATCATTTCGAATTTCGAATTGCAAATTTCGAATCTGAACCGTGAACTCGCAAACGGGTTCAGATTCCCCGATTCGCAATTACCCGATTCGCAATCTCTCTCTAGTGCGCCAGCACTGGTAGCAGTTGCTTCTCCCGTGCCGGTTCATAGGGACACGGACGACCGTCGAGGTGGTCTTCGAATTCTTTTCGGAATTTCTTAATGAAGGCCGCCATCGGCATCGCCGCCGCATCACCGAGCGGACAGAAGGTGCGTCCGAGCATGTTGTCCGCGATATACGCCATGTTGTTAATGTCTTTTGCGACGCCGCCACCGGCGTGGAAACGAACCAGCGTCTTCTTGAGCCAGTCGGTGCCTTCGCGGCACGGAATGCACCATCCGCAGCTTTCGTGGCGATAGAAGGCCATGGTGCGCAGGGCAAATTTCACGATGCATTGCGTGTCGTCGAGCACGACCACTCCGCCGGAGCCAAGCATGGAGCCAGCCTTGGCAACGCCGTCGAAGTCCATTGCGATATCGATTTCGTCAGGCAGGAGAATGGGAGTGGATGAACCACCAGGCACGACCGCTTTCAGATTGCGGGCGTTGGGGATTCCGCCGCCCACTTCGTAAATCATCTTCTTCAGGTTGTAGCCCATCGGCAATTCGTAGACGCCGGGGCGCGCAACGTTTCCGCTAAGACAGAAGAGGCGCGTGCCACCGTTCTTCGGTGTGCCGATCGCGGCATACTTTTCGCCGCCCATAAGGACGATGTTGGGAACGCTGGCCAGCGTCTCGGCGTTGTTGATCACCGTCGGTCCGCCCCAAAGGCCGACCACGGCCGGGAAGGGAGGACGTATGCGGGGAACTCCGCGCTTGCCTTCAAGCGATTCCATCAAGGCCGACTCTTCGCCCACCTCGTAGGCTCCCGCGCCGCCATGCCAATAAATCTCGAAATCGATGCCGCTGCCGAAGATGTTCTTCCCGAGGAAGCCTTTGGCGTATGCGTCGCGAATCGCTTTCTGCATGATGATGGACAGGTAGCGATATTCGCCGCGAATGTAGATGTAAGCAGTGCGCGAACCCACGGCGAGTCCGGCGATCATCGCGCCCTCGATCACCGAGTGGGGATCGTGTTCGAAGATGAGGCGGTCTTTGCAAGTGCCGGGTTCGCTCTCGTCGCCATTGCAGAGGACGTACTTCGGCTTGGCCGATTCCTTCGGCACGAACGACCACTTCATGCCCGTCGGGAATCCTGCGCCGCCGCGTCCACGGAGGTTCGAGGCTTTTACCTCGTTGATGATCGCCTCCGAACCCATCTGGATCGCTTTCTGCACAGCCTTGTAGCCGTCAAGTTCAAGGTAACGATCGATGTCCGCCGCGCCCTTGCCCCAGCGCCACGAAATCGCTTTTACCTCATCGGGATGTATCGTCAGATCTGCCATTGTGAAAGAGTCTCTTTATAAAGCTACTGAGCTACTAAGCTGCTGAGCTGCTAGCCGAACCTTCGTTTAGGTTCATGGCCTGATAGCTCATTAGCTAAATCAATTCTTTTTCGCGTACTCCGCGAGCACGGCGTCAACCTTGTCGGGCGTGAGGTTCTCGTGGAAGTCGTAGTTTACCTGCATAGCCGGAGCCCAACTACAGGCGCCGATGCACTCCACTTCTTCTACGGAAAACATGCCGTCTGGCGTAACGCCTTTGTCCATTGCAATGCCGAGCTTGGTGCGGCAATGGTGAAGTATCTCTTCACCTCCGCGAACCAGGCAGCTGATGTTGGTGCAAACCTGCACGTTATATTTTCCGGCGGGCTTCACCCTCAGCATGGAGTAGTAGCTGATCACGTTTCGCACTTCCAGATCGGTCAACTCCAGGCGCTGGCCAATCTCGTGAATAGCCTCGTCGGACAGATATCCAAGCTCATCCTGCGCATAGAGCAGGGTAGGCACCAGCACCGACCGCTTGGTCGGGTAGTGTGTGAGCATCTCGGTAAAGCGAGCTTCAAACTCAGCAGAAAATGTCATAAAAATTTCGAAATGCGAAATGCGAATCGGGTAATCTGACCCTAATTCATTTTTGTCTTGCGCGTCGTACAATGAGACGCAGTGAAAATTGCAGTTAAGTCATGTGCTTCGGCGGTCAGGCTCTTGAGCCGATCTGCTGAAACTGTATTCGATTCGCTTAACAACTCTAACCAGAAAATGCTTTCGTCCGCTTCCTCAACGACAACGCCGATCTTGGCTGCAAATTCGTTTCGCGATCGAGAGCGTCCAGCCGCCCTGTAATTCGCTGCAACCGAAGCTCCTCAACAATTGCTTACCCATGACCTGCGCATCCGTGCGATTCGGAAGTTCCCGGTAAAGCCTTATAACCCGCAACGCAAACTGCTTTGTCCTATCCCGAAGTTCCGAAGCCGTCGTTCCCATGCCCTTCGCCCTTGGCCTTCCGATTACCCGATTCGAAATCGGTCTATCTGTCGCAATCTCCGAGCACGATGTCGATACTTCCGATGGCGGCTACGGCGTCGGCCAAAAGTCCGCCTTGGCACATCTTGGTAAGGCTGCTCAGGTTGGCAAACGAAGGGCTGCGCATATGCACGCGATAGGGCTTGGTGGTGCCGTTGCTGACTACGAAATAGCCCATCTCTCCGCGTGGAGATTCCACGCCTTGATAAATCTCACCCGCTGGAACAGTAAAGCCTTCCGTAACAATCTTAAAGTGATAGATGAGGGATTCCATCTGCGTCTTCATGCGCTCGCGGTCAGGTAAAACGACCTTGGGAGCGTCCGCTTTGATCGGGCCTTCCGGCATTCTTTCCCACGCCTGTTTCGCGATTTGTTGCGACTCGCGCATCTCCTGTACGCGGCAGATGTAACGGTCAAATACGTCTCCGTTGCTGCCAAGGGGAACCTTGAACTGGAAATCCTCGTAGCTCGTGTAAGGCATGTCGCGCCGCAAATCCCAATCCACGCCGCTGCCACGAGCGGTCGGTCCGGTAACGCCCAGGGCAATGGCATCTTCCTTGGTGATGACGGCGACGCCCTTGGTGCGGTTCACCCAGATGGGGTTCGCCGTCAGCAGGTCCTCGTACTCGTCGATGCTTTCCGGGAAGCGGTCGATGAAGATCTTCGTCTTCTCCATGAATCCGTAGGGTACGTCCATGGAAAGGCCGCCGATACGGAAGTAGGAGGTCATCATGCGCTGCCCGCTCACCATCTCGAACAGGCGCAGGATGTCTTCGCGTTCGCGCATGCAATAGAGGAAGACGGTCATCGCGCCGATGTCCAGGGCATGCGTTCCCAGCCAGACAAGGTGCGAGTTGATGCGCGTCAATTCATTGAGCATCACGCGCATGTATTGCGCGCGTTTTGGAATCTCCAGGCCGAGCAGCTTCTCTACCGCCAGGCAGTAGGCGAGGTTGTTGGTAAGCGGACAGAGGTAATCGATGCGGTCGGTAAGCGGCACCACCTGCTGGTAGAACTTCGCTTCCGTCGTCTTCTCGATGCCCGTGTGGAGATAGCCGATATCGGGGCGTATGCGAACGATGGTTTCGCCATCGATCTCCAGAACGAGGCGCAACACACCGTGCGTGGACGGATGCTGCGGACCCATGTTCAGGATCATCGTATTGTTTTCGCCCGTCTCAAGTGAGGCGGTGTATTGGCCTTGGCTGCCCATTACCGGTATCCCTCGACTGGATAATCTTTGCGCAGCGGATGGCCTTCCCAGTCTTCCGGCATCATGATCCGCTTGAGGTTCGGGTGTCCGCCAAAGCGTATGCCGAACAGGTCAAATACTTCGCGTTCGAACGGGTCTGCGCCCGTCCACAAGGGAACCATGGAATCGACCACCGGATCGGCTTCCGTCACCCGCACCTTGATGCGTATGCGCTCTTTGCGCGTGTACGACAACAGATGGTAGACGACTTCAAAGCGAGGCTCGTTCGGATACCAATCCAGGCAGGTAACGTCGCACAGGAACTCGAAACGCAGAGCAGCATCGTCGCGCAAAAGGATTGCGGCATCGCGCAAGGATTCGCGCTCAAGCCAGATGGTGAGTTCGTTGCGGTCCCATTTGGCGGCCTGCACGGCGTCTTTACGCCATGCCAGCAGAGAGGCGAGCGCGGGATTGTCTTTCAATTGCTCGATATCGGTGATCGCGGGCTCAAGTGGCATCGACTAGATAACCTCGTCGCGCATCGGCTTGTTCCAGTCGAGCACGCCCTTCTTCCAGATATAGAACAGACCCGCCAGAACAATGAGGATATAAACCAGCATCTCGTAGAAGCCGAACATCTTCAGCTCTTTCAGGAGGATGGCCCAGGGATAGAGGAACACGGCTTCCACGTCGAACAAGATGAACAGCATCGCGACCAGGTAGAACTTCACCGAGAAACGCTGCCGCGCGTCGCCTTGCGGCTCCATGCCGCACTCATAGGGCGACATCTTCACCTTGTTCTTTTTATGCTGTCCGACGAACGTAGAAAGCAGGACGATGACGCACGCCAGGCCACCAGCGGCGACGAGGTGCATCAACAGGGGTAAGTACCGCGCGAAATAGTTCTCTGGCATAGAGTTACTTGTATGGATTGCACGCCGAAAGGTCAGGCAAACATTTCAGTTTAGTGACCTGTGGAGGGCAGTGTCAAGAACGCAGACGCGACACGCGAAGCAGCATTGGAAATCATTTCCAGGAGATGTTAAATTTGTGCGCTTTCGCGCCCATGGCTCACATTGCAAGTTGCGCGTTCGTCCGATTTACGAAACAATGTGCACGACTTCCGTTTTTCAGCCGCGTGCCCTTCACTCCCCGAAGCACGGGTCCCGGGCGCCACTTGCGCGTCTGATTGGAGCCACACGCTTCTGCGTTATGACAGTCTTCGGGTTCAACACGGATATCAAATACGGCGACACCATCTACCACGTGCAGAGCGAGGAGCGCCGTAACGACTCCTTGCTGCAGACGCAGGTCTTTGTCCGTGGACGCTGCATCGGCAAACATGCCAGTAGTTATGCGCACATTAAAGACCGTCCCGATTTCACCGAAGAGCAGATGCACGAGTTGCTGAAGGCCCAGCACAAGACCATCGTGGATGCCGTACGCGCCGGACGAGTCAGCGAAGTGCTGCATCCCACGACGGACCAGACCATGACCTTTGCGCGTCCCGTGAACCCCGTCGCTGCGGAACTGAAATCGCCGGGAGGCTATTCCGTCGAAGCCCAACGCGCAGCCGCGGCCTCCGCCGGAGGAGAAAAAGGTCCGCAAACTCCTACGCTGGAGTTGCAGTTCGTAAATCCCGATTCCATTTTTTCCGACAACACGGTTTGTTTCCGTTTCCTCGTCACCGACGCAGGCAGGCCCCTGAACGCAGCGAAACTGGTGGCGCGCTTCCAGGCTGCCGCTGTCCTTGATGTGGAAGAACCGCCAATCTACGCGCAAGCCGTCACGGCTGCCGATGGGAGCGCGGAGATCATTCTGCAAGTCTCCGAGGCCTCTCTGCATCTTGCCAGTTTGCTGGTGCAGGCAACCCACTCCGCCAAAGTCGTCACGCGAAAGTTCCGGCTTAAAGGGAAGTAGTAGGCACGGCGCGGATCCCAGTTTCCGGTCGAGATTTCTGCCGGAGGCAACTGTGGTCCGCCGCCGTAAAGTTTGTTGCCGCTGCAATGCCTCTTGCTATGCGCTACTCGCCTCAAAAGCCCATCGTATCGTCCGCCGACGGCCCGTAAGTGGCCGGAACCGGCACATCGTTCAGTCGCAGGTAGACGCCCAACTGCGCCCGATGGTGAACGAGGTGGTTCAGGAACATCTCCCGATAGGCCAAGAAGCGCGTTCCCTCGAAGATAGCTTTGCCCTGGAAACTCAGCTTCCAGTTCTGCTTCCAGGCATCGTCCGCCGTCTTTGCCAGCGCCTCACGAACCTTTGCCGCGCCTTCATCCAGCGCGCGCACGAGTTGCTCGGGCGATTCAAACGGCAGGGGCTTGATGCTTCCCTTGGCAAAATCAAATTCGGGGGTGGTCAAGATTGTCAGCCCGAATTCGGCTAGTTGCGCAATATGCGTAGCAAGCTTACCGATTGGCATGGATTTCGCATGCGGCGCGAACTCCGGGTTCTTCATCGGAACACGCTCCAGCGTGGTTCGTGTCGCCTTCATCTCTGCATCGAATTCCGTCAACAGCATTTCATGGATCGCCATAAATCCTCCGTTCATTCAACCCCGACTTTAGGATGCCATGCAAGCCGCCCGCGCACCAATCACCTCTGCATTCGCTCATACTGCCCGTGTGCTCGCGTGGTGAAATCCGTCTGGAGGTGTAAACTATTTTGTCTACTCGTTGGTACGTTCGACGGTGCTACTTCATACTCACGCAAGGACTCATACTTCATGGCGAAACCTAAAAAAGTAATCGGAATCCTAACCGGCGGCGGCGACGTGCCGGGCCTCAATCCCGCCATTCGTGCGGTAACCTACCGCGCGATTCGCGAAGGTTGCCAGGTTGTCGGACTCCGCCGCGGTTGGGGCGGACTGGTCGATATCGTTCGTGACGAGAATCACGACAACACCGACAATTTTCAGGTCCTCACAGAAGAGCTGGTGAACCGCGCCGCACGCACCGGCGGAACCTTTCTCCACAGTTCGCGCACCAATCCGCAGCGCGTCAGCAAAGCCCGCGTACCTGAGCATCTGAAGGACACCTACGCCGAGGACCTGAACGACCTCACGCCGGAAGTGCTGAAGAACCTCGACTGGCTCGGCATCGATTACCTCATCCCCATCGGCGGTGACGACACTCTCAGCTACGGCGTGCGTCTCTATCAAGAGGGCGTGAAGGTGGTCGCCATTCCCAAGACGATGGACAACGATGTCCCGGGCACCGATTACTGCATCGGCTTCTCTACGGCGATTACGCGCACCATTCAACTGGCGAACAATCTCCGCACCTCTGCCGGATCGCACGAGCGTTTCCTGGTCATTGAAGTTTTCGGGCGCTATGCGGGATTCACCGCGATGTTGCCGACCATGGCAGGCGCGGCCAATCGCTGTGTCATTCCCGAGCAC
>JBBRZF010000167.1:0-7509 GCA_038236965.1 Terriglobales bacterium
AAACGAAATTCCTTAAGAATACGGAAAGAAGAAGAACGGTTAGCTTACCAGAGAGGAGTCAGCACCAGAGCAGTCATGAATCCGTGGAGGTAGAACGGTCAGGCCCGTTGTGCAAACGGTATCCGGTGACGAGTACGTAATGCACTCCGGAAATGACAGTGAATGCGAAGGTCGCGTAAAGAAAACTCTTGCGCGCAACCGCCAGCCAGTTGGCAGAATACACATTCGCCAGCAGAACAAAGAACACGGCTGCGACTTGCGAGAACGTATTCAGCTTGCCGTAAATGCTCGGCCGGAAATCGCGTAACGAAGTCGTCGCATAGAGCAACGCAGCCACGGCGAGAATGGAGATGTCGCGCGAGAAGACCATCACCGTGTATCGCCACGGAATCTCATGCGTGAACGACAACACGAGAAACATGGAGCTGAGCAGGAGTTTGTCCGCAATGGGATCCAGGTACCCGCCGAGCGTGGTCTTCTGCTTGAGCCAGCGCGCGAGCAGCCCATCGAGCGCATCGCTCAATCCAGCGGCGACGAAGATTCCGAGCGCCCATCCATAATGCGCATCCAGCACATTGATGATGGCGAACGGCACGAAGATGAGACGCAGGAGTGTGAGCTGATTAGGCGCCGTCCAGAATTGCGATCTCACCGCTGCACCCCGCCCTCGGCGAAGAATGTACTGGGAGCAATGCCGGTCTTGGACTCGAACCGCTCGCCGATAGATGGGATGTCGCCACTGTGCGCGTCGAGTTCCATGCGCTCGACACGATGCATGGGAAAGAAGACAACAGAACCATCGACGCGCTCTTCTGCCCGTATCTGTTGAATGCAGTCGTCCAGCGACGCAAGCGAAATTCCGCGGACGCTAACGCCCGCAGGATTGAGATCAAGTAAAGCGCCCCAATATTTTTCTCGCGGAGTTCCGAGCGTAAGCAAAACGATCGCACCTGCGCGAAACGGCGACAGCTCATTAGTTTGCGAGGCAGAAGCTTCGGTGCCATGACACTCGGGCCCGTTCGAGTTGGCAGAGACACTCACTAGATGATTGTGCCTCCGCAACGTGGAGCAGCGCAACAGCAAGCTTCGTGAGGCAAGGTGAATCGCGTGAAGTGGCGCGATGGGACGGGATAAAAACTGAGAAGAAAGACGAACAGCAGCAGTTACGATTTGCGGCAATCGAAGAACACTTGTAAAATGAAATCCAGCAGGTCCCCTCCCAAGGGAAACCGTCGTGCAAAGCAAAAGCGCGCCGGGCCATGCATTGTAGGCGCGTAGCTCAGTTGGTTAGAGCGCTACCTTGACACGGTAGAGGTCAGGAGTTCGAGTCTCCTCGTGCCTACCATTTCTTTTCAGCAAGTTACGTCGGAGATTGCTCTCGGCGTTTTGCCAATTCCCAGCCCGTATTTTCAGCCTGCTTTTCCAGCTCGTGGTTCCAGCCCAGCCCAGGTTCTGGCGACCCGGGCGTGTAACCTGTATTCGCTTGGCGATTGAGTCATTTTGATGATTGAATTGGTGCATTCCGTTCATGTCGAAGATCATCCAGCTCTATTCGAAGAATAGCAGTGCCAGCCGCGCAAACGGCGACGTGGGACTACTGATGGAATGCGCTCCGGATAGCCCGTTTTTGACCGATGCGACCCACGTGCTGACCGCTCAGCAACTGCTCGGGCCCTACTACGAATATCTGCGAGACGCCGCCCGGCTCTCTGCCCAACTGCTCCACAATCCTTTGGCGAAAGCGGACCTCCAACATCTAGCCGTCATGGAGGAACCACTTGTGGAGCAGATTGCTTATCTTCTGCAAACTCAACATCTCGACACGATGCTTTCGGCGGGCAAGTACGAGACCTGCGTCTTCAAAGGCTCAACCGTATGGGCGGAAAGGTTGCAGGCCGTGCGGCAGCACACCGGCAGCCGGTACGAAGTGGTAATGGAAGGCGCGGGGAAAAAGATCAGCGCCCTGGAAAAACTGCGTGGCAGGTTACACACGACGGGTTCGTTGTGGCAGACGATGCGCGAGGCGGTGCGCAGCAAATTGCCTTTGTACAGCCGCTATCTTTCCGGGCTACCAGACCGATTGCGACATAAGGTGCAACCCGGAGGAACGTGGTTTTATTCCACGGCTTACACCTTCAGCCGGATCGGGGAGAAGTACGCTCCGTACCTCGAAGCTCCGGTGAACTTCGTATTCGAAGATACGGCGACCGGCGGCCGCTACTTTCGGGAGAATGGAATCGCCGCGACCAACATCTATTCCTGGGCGAGGCGCGAAGATATTCCAAGCAGGAGAGAAACTAAGGCCACCGCTGCCAATATCCTCGATTCGATCCTGAAAGTGGAATTATCGCCGACCGACGAGATGGTGCGCAGTGTCTTGTTTCGTGGGCCATGGTTCGCGAACTTTAGCCGAAACTTATTGCCTTTGATCATCTTCAGTTCGCGAACGCTGGAGCGCTTCGCACAACAGACAAGGCCTGAACTGGTGATGGTGGGCAATGCCGAGTGGGAGGCATGCCTTCTTTCCGCTCTGCCAAAAATTGGGAGCCGCAGTTTACTGCTGCAACACGGGGTAGTACATGCGACGCTCGGGTTTTGTGACAAACCGGTGGAGCGACTTTTTGTCCGTGGCCGTTTTTTTCGCGATGCACTCTCGAAGCCGCTGCAGGACAAAGCGCAGGTTGTGAACTTGCCGGAAGCGCCAACTAAAAACGTCGAGCGGCGGCGTTCTGGCGTTCCGACCGTGCTTTTTGTCACCGCGCCTATTCACCAGCTGTCGATGATTCCGGAGCAGGATTGTGAAGACATTCTGACCGCCGTGCTCGAAGGAGCAGCGCTCGCGAACGCTTCAGTGATCGTGCGCGTTCACCCGCTTGAATCGATCGCATATTATAAGCAACTCGTGAACTCGATTCGCAACGACGGTACGCGGGACGTTCAGGTGAGTTTCTCGCAGGGCCCGGGGCAGGAAGAGGCCGTTGCGGCCAGCAGTGTCGCGGTGCTGTACTGGTCCACAATGTTTATGGATTGCCTCCGGTACAGCGTACCGATGATTAGTTTTGACTGGCACGAATTCCCATTCCGCTCGAAGTACGAACGCGACAAGGTTTTTAACTTTGCCTTAGACCTCCGAAACCTACGCGAAATGGTTGTAGCCGGTGTGCAGGGCAAGATCAGCGCACCCACTCTGAGGATGGAAGATATCCTCGCGCCAAGCACTCCGGAGCTAGTGAGATCTGCCTTCGACAAGTTATTGGTGCGGACGCCAGATGAAAACCATAAGGCAAGCCTTCCCTTGTCAACGACAAAGCGTCAATAAATTATCCTTGCTGCAATCGACGAATCGCACGGATTACCCGCAACTGATCGGATTCCGAAAGGCCAACCGAGCACGGCAGGCTCAGTGCCCGCGCGTGAAGCCAATCCGCATTGTCACAGTGATACGACTGACAAGCACGATGAACCTTGCTCTTATGCATCGGCTCCCACAACGGACGCGTCTGTATGCGCTCTTCATCCAATCTCTTCAGCGCATCGCGCCAATGCATACCAAACGTCTCTGGCTCGAGCAGTACGGTGTACAGCCAGAAGATGCTTTTGGCCCATGAAGACTGCGGCATAACCGTAAGCCCGGCGACATCTCCCAACCCTTGCTCGTAGCGTCGCGCGATTTCCAACTTCTTCTCCAGATAGCTGGCAAGCATCTCCACCTGTGCGCAACCCATCGCCGCCTGGATGTTGGTCAAGCGGTAGTTATAGCCAAGGGCTCCGTGTATAAACTCAACGGCATCGTCTTTTGCCTGCGTCGTCAAGTATTTTGCGCGCTTGGCCCACTCAGCATTATCGGTGACGATGCATCCGCCGCCGCCGGTTGTAATGATCTTGTTTCCGTTAAAACTAAAACAGGCAATGTCGCCCAGGGTGCCGGTATTTTTATCTTTGTACTTCGCGCCCAGGCACTCGGTCGCATCTTCGATCACGACCAATTCGAATTCGTGAGCGATATCGACGATCGGTTGCATGTCCGCCGGATGACCCAGGATATGCACTGGCATGATCGCCTTCACGCGACGCCCCGTGGCTCGGTTCCGCGTTTCGCCATTTGCCCGGATGCACTCCTTGCGCAGGAAGTCCGTAAGCTTCTGCGGATCGATCTGCCAGAATTCGCGTTCGGCGTCCATGAGCACAGGCCATGCGTTCGCATATCGGATGGCATTTACCGGAGCGATGAATGTCAGGGTTGACACCAGCACTTCGTCGTCAGGTTGCACTCCGGCCACCAGCAGGGCAACATGCAGCGCAGATGTGCCGTTGCAAGTGGCCACACCGTGCTTTGCGCCGACAAACTTCGCAACCGCATTTTCAAAGCGATCGACATACGCGCCGACCGCCGAAACCCATCCCGTGTCCAGACAATCCTTCACATAGGTCCACTCATTCCCGCGGATCTCGGGAACGCTAAGTGGGATCATCTTCAACGGTTCGTTTTCCTGCGCGCCATCCATCAGAGTCGCTCCATCGCCTTCGCTGTCCCGTTATACGACGTATCCCTTTTCTGCATACATGGAGGGGTGGCTGCGAACGAATTCGATTGTCTCCTTCAGCCCTGCTTCAAGGCCGACCTCCGGAGTCCATCCCGTCAGCTTCTTCAATTCCGTGGCGTCGCCCAACAGGCTATCGACTTCACTTCCCGCCGATCGCTTCCGCTGATCGTCCGTTATCACCTTGTAACTGTTCTTGTCCTGATAGCCGAGTTGGTGTGCGATTTGTTCGACCAACTGTCCTATCGAGATGCTGAGACCGGTGGCGGCATTGAGCACCTTGCCCACCGCCTCATCGCAGCCTGCTACCGCAGCAAAGGCGCGAGCGGTGTCACGCACGTAAACAAAATCACGCTTGGGATCCAGATTGCCGACATGCACCTCATTGCCCCTTGCCAACTGGCTGATGATGGTGGGGATGATCGCGCGTTGCGACTGTCGCGGACCGTAAGTATTGAAGGGTCGCAAAGTCACAACGGGAGTCTTGAACGAGTTATAAAAGCTCTCAGCCAATTTATCGCTGCCGATCTTCGAGGCCGCGTAGGGCGACTGCGCCTGCAATGGATGCGCTTCGTCGATCGGGGTATATCGCGCCGAGCCATAGACCTCGGACGTGGACGTCATCACCAGGCGCCTAACGCCGAGATCTGCGGCAGCCTGCAGGATGTTGATTCCCCCGCTGACATTGGTCGTCACATAGGACGAGGGCGCAAGGTAGGAATACGGGATACCGATCAAAGCTGCCAGATGGAATACTACGTCGCAGCCTTCCATCGCTTTACGGACGAGATACGGATCGGCGACATCAAGCGGGAACACCTCCACCTGTGATCGCAGTTCTTTCGGTAAAAGAGCGAGATATCCGTGATGGTCACGGCCGTTGTAGTGGGTGGCCCCTCGCACCTTGACGCCCTCTTGCACCAGCAGTTCTACGAGGTGGGAGCCTATGTATCCGCCTGCCCCGGTCACGAGCGCTTTTGTACCCGATAGTTGCAACGTACTCTCCTTGATTTGGTGCGTTGGTTCGACTTAAAGCGATAAGGCACTTTGCACTGGCGGGAAAATACTGAATGCCGCCCGGCTATTCTGTTGCAGACGCGATCATAAGCAGGCGTTTGCCGCGATATTTTTTACGTCGCGCTGCGCCTTTTCAAAATCTTCCTGCCTGCCGATGTCGAGCCAGTACTCCCAGATGGGAAAGCTCACGACCGTACGCCCGGAGGAAATCAGGCGTTCGATCAACTGCGTCATATCAAAGCGTTCGCACTTGGGTACGAATTCGCGAATCCGGGCCGAAAGCAGGTAGACGCCCGCATTCACGAAGAATTTCATCGTCGGCTTTTCGGTTACGCCCACGACCTTTGCTCCGTCGGTTTCGATAACGCCATACGGAACATCGAAGGCGAACTCGCGGACAGCGACCGTCATGTCCGCCGAATGTTCTTCATGGAAATCGCGCAGAGCACGGAAGTCGAGTTTGGTTAGGATATCGCCATTTACAACCAGGATGGGCTCATCGGAACTGAGTAGCGAGAGAGCGCCTGCGGTGCCCAGCGGTTGGTCTTCCAACACGTATTCCATCTTCACGCCGAAGGCCGCACCATCTCCAAAATGTTTTGCGATCTTCTCAGCCTTGTAGTGCGTGCTGATGTTCACCTGCTTGATGCCGGCGTTGCGTAACTGGTCCACAACGTGTTCGATCAGCGGGCGGCCACCGATGTCCAACATCGGCTTGGGCACATCCGCGGTGAGCGGCATCAGGCGTTTGCCATAACCGCCCGCCATGATCAAGGCTTGCAGACCCGAATCTGGTGCTTCCACAAATTCATCCAGAACAGAAAGCCCGCAGAGCTTGCCCACCGTGTCCACCAGTGGAATGTGGCGCACTTTGCTGTCGGCCATGAGCCTTACAAGTTCGGCTCTCGGAGTGCTTACGGCGGCGGTTATCGGGTGTACTCGTCCCGCGGCGCGCAAATCATGCAATAGATCGCAGACGCTGCTCTCGAGACTGCGGCCAGCCAACATCGCCCTGCGCATATCCCCATCGGTCAGCGTTGCCAGAAGTTGCAGTTCGTCGCTAACAACCAGAGCAATACCCTTCGCGCCGCGGTCAATGCAGGCCATGGTATCGCGCAGGCTCGCAGACTGGGATACGACGATGTCGTCTATTTTCAGCATGTAAGTTTCCGCCGATTTTAGCATCAATAGGTCCGATTTTCTTCGGCTTTCGGCGTGATTAGCGGGGTTGTATAATCCTCAGGGCATATGCAATCCAAGAATCCAGTCTGCGCTCCTATGCCGGGAATCGTTGTGCACGGAACCGGCAGCATAGGGATGCGCCACTTGCGCGTTTTGCGCCAGCTGAATATCCCGGTCAAGGCCCTTTCCGTCCGCCCCGATCGGCTCACATTTCTGGAAGCAGAAGGATTCGACCCCGCCACCGATTTTGCAGGCGCTCGCGGAGTCATCATCGCCACGGAAACTGGCAGGCATATCGACGACGCTATCGCCGCCCTTCGTAGTGGCTCCTCCGTATTAGTAGAAAAGCCAATCGCCACCGACGCGACTGAGATTGCTTCGCTGCGAACCGCCATCCAGGAAACCGGAAAGCAGGTTTTCGTCGGATGCGTCCTGCGCTTTAGCGCAAGTTTACAGAGATTCAAGGAATGGCTGCCGCGCGTGGGCCGGGTGCATGACGTCCGAATCGAGTGCCAGTCCTATCTTCCCGACTGGCGTCCGCAGACAGATTACCGGCAGATGTATTGCGCCCGCGCCAACGAGGGCGGAGTCTTGCGAGACCTGGTACATGAACTCGATTACGCAGTCTGGCTCTTTGGACGCCCGTCGGCCTTAACTGCTTCCCTGGTGAACACAGGAACATTGCAGATCCAGGCCGAGGAATCCGCCGATCTGTTGTGGCAATCCGGCACGGCCACGGTTTCGCTGCGGCTTGATTACCTGACGCGCA
>JBBRZF010000168.1:0-7507 GCA_038236965.1 Terriglobales bacterium
ATCATGGGAACTACCATCTTCGTGCTCTCCGGGGAACGCGCGAAGATTCCTGTCAGCGAGATCGATGTTCCTAAAACCGTCGCCGCCAATGAAAAACGCGGCATCGATTTCCACGTCCCCAAGTCGTAAAATCCTCCCGGTGTAACCCCTTTCCAGTTAACTGTTTGCGACCGCCGAACGCCTCGGTTTCGAGGCTGCTGCGTGCTATAATCTAGGTTGCTCTTATGTCAGCTAAATTCCTGTGATTGCAATCATTTACGCCCTTCGAGGCGGCTTCCGCGTCAGCCCTGTGGAGAGCCACTACGCGGGCCGGGATTTGCACTCCGGGATTTGCCTGTTGCAAGTAAGTTCGTGCACTTATCGCCAGCTCGTTTGCAGGGCTGAGATCAATCATCGAGAACCGCTTTAATGGCAGACGACCAGCAACCACCCGATCAGCAGCTTCCTCTTGGTGATTCCGGAATCCCCGGTGCCGCAAACGTGCAACCCATCAACATTGAAGACGAGATGAAGCGGTCGTATCTCGACTACTCGATGTCGGTGATCATTGGTCGCGCGCTTCCCGATGTGCGTGACGGATTGAAGCCGGTGCATCGTCGCATCCTCTATGCGATGCATGACATGGGCTTGTTGCACAATCGCAAGCACGTCAAGTGCGCGAAGGTGGTTGGTACCGTGCTCGGTTCCTACCATCCGCACGGCGACAGCGCGGTGTACGACGCAATGGTGCGTATGGCGCAGCCTTTTTCCTTGCGCTATCCGCTGGTCGATGGACAAGGTAATTTCGGCTCCGTCGATGGCGACCCGGCGGCTGCCTACCGATACACCGAAGCTCGCATGCACGCCATCGCCGAGGAGATGCTCGCCGACATCGATAAAGACACCGTCGATTTCGTCGCCAACTTTGACGACACCACCTTTGAGCCTTCCGTGCTCCCGACCCGCGTCCCGAACCTGCTTGTGAATGGTTCGAACGGAATCGCCGTCGGTATGGCCACCAACATCCCGCCGCATAATCTCACCGAGATCGTTAACGCGACCATCATGCTGGTGAACAAGCCCACCACGACGCTCGAAGAGTTGATGACCGTAGTACAGGGTCCGGACTTCCCCACCGGCGGATTCATCGTCGGACGCAACGGAATCATCGATGCCTATCGCAAGGGCCGCGGACGCTTCATCATGCGTTCCAAGGTCGCCATCGAACACATCACCAAGGAACGCGACGCCATCATCATCACCGAGATTCCCTACCAGGTGAATAAGGCGAGGCTCATCGAGCGCATCGCCGATCTCGTCAGCGACAAGACCATCGAAGAGATCAGCGACCTGCGCGACGAAAGCGATCGCGACGGTATGCGCATCGTTATCGAACTGAAACGCGGCGCACAGCCGGAGATCGTGCTCAACCAGCTTTACAAGCACACCTCCATGCAGGAAAGTTTCAGCATGATCTTCCTCGCGGTTGCTAACGGGCAGCCGAAGGAAATGGGCCTCGTGCAGGCCATCAAGTATTTCATCGATCACCGCATTGATGTCGTTCGCAGGCGCACGGCCTTCCTCTTACAGAAGGCGCGCGATCGCGAACACATTCTCGAAGGCTACAAGCTCGCACTCGATCACATCGAGTCGGTCATCGCCATCATCCGTCAAAGTTCGAATCGCGCGGATGCTCGCGAAAACCTGATCGCGTATTTCAACGGACGCACTATCGCGATCAAAGTCCCCGCCGTCAAGGGCGACATGCTCAACAAGGAGCGCCCCTTCGATGCCAAGCAGGCCGACGCAATCCTCGAACTGCAATTGCATCGTTTGACGCGGCTCTCCATCGACGAGATCGTCAGCGAGTTGAAAGAGATTCTCGACAAGATCGCCGAGTACGAATCCATCCTCGCCTCGGAAAAGAAGTTGCGCGCGGTCATCGTGAAGGAACTCGAAGAGATCAGAAAAGATTTCGGCGACGAGCGCCGCACCATCATCCAGGACGAAGCCAAGGAGATCAAACTCGAGGATCTCATCCAGGACGAGCAGGTTGCCGTCACCGTTTCGCACACCGGATACATGAAGCGGACGCCCATCTCCACCTACCGCCAGCAACGTCGCGGCGGACAAGGACGCACGGGCATGAAGACGCGTGAAGAGGATTTCGTCGAATACCTGTTCGTCGCCTCTACCCACGCCTACATCCTCATCTTCACCAACACCGGACGCGTTTACTGGCTCAAGGTCTACGAGATTCCCGATGTCGCTGCCGCCGGAAAAGGCAAGCACATCGGCAACCTCATTTCGCTGCAACCGGGCGAGACGGTTCGCGCCATGCTTCCCGTTCGCGACCTGGAGCAGGAAGACCGCTACGTCTTCTTCGCCACCCGCAACGGCACGGTCAAGAAGACCGCGCTGAAAGATTTCTCAAACGTCATGTCGCGCGGCATCATCGCCATCGGCATCGAGAAGGAAGATGAATTAGTCGCCGCTCAAACCACCGACGGCAACCAGATCGTCTTCCTCGCCACCCACGAAGGCATGGCTATCCGCTTCGAAGAGGAAAACGTCCGCTCTATGGGACGTCCCGCTTACGGCGTCCGCGGCATGGACCTCGCGAAAAACGATTACATCGTCGGCATGGCCGTCACGCCGAAGAACGCACCCAAGGCGGACGGCAGCAAGACCATCAAGGCCAAGGGACGCAAGGACGTGGACGGCGAAAAGCCCGAACCGAACCTCATCCTCACTGTCACCGAGATGGGTTACGGCAAACGCACCCCGGTCGATGAGTATCGTCTGCAAACGCGCGGAGGCAAGGGCGTCATCAACGTCAAGACCACCGTGCGTAACGGAAAAGTTGTCGGCATCCTGCTGGTCACCGAAGAGGCTGAGGCCATCCTCATCTCGCAGTTCGGCAAGATCATCCGCATGGGCACCGACTCCATCCGTGAAGCCGGACGCGCAACCCAGGGCGTTCGCTTGCTGCACCTCGAAGGCGGAGACAAGGTGGCTGCCGCCGTCGTCATTCCCGACGACGAAAAGGAAGCGCCCGAAGATACGCTGTTGCAATAGGGAAAAGTTAAAACGGAAATGCCCGGTCGCGGCCGGGCATTTGCTCTTGACATGTAGTTAAGTTATAACTTAACTTGAAGAGTCCTTGAATGCCAGATAATGTCGCCTATCGCGGTCAGAAGTTCACTATCTATTTCGCCATCCGGCAGAATGGTTCCATGCCTGCATCAGAATTTCTAGCCTCACAAGAATTTCGTTGGCAGGCCAGAATTCATCACCTATTTAAAATAATCGGTGACATCGGCTTCATCTGCAATGATGAACAATTTAAGAAGTTTGAAGAGCCATTCTACGAATTCAAGGCGTTCCAGATTAGGATGCCCTGTTATTTCCGCGACGGTGGCTGCGTCGTCGTAACACATGGATTCATTAAGAAAAAAAGGGTGCAGCTCCGAAACAAGAAGCAGAGCGAGCTAGAAGCATCAAATTGGAATACGATCAACGGACATCAAGAGAATCGGCAAAGAGAGAGCGCAAATAATGAGCACCACATTTGAAAACCTACTTGCACAACCGGAGAATCGCAAAATCTACGAGCAGGAACGAATTCTGTTGGACACAACTGAACTCCTCGCAACGGTGATGCACCAGCGGAAAATATCTCGTGCGGAATTGGCAAAGAGGGTTGGTAAATCCAAGTCGTTCATTACTCAGGTTCTCCGCGGTGACCAAAACCTTACGCTGCGGACGATTGCTGATTTGTTTTTCGCATTGGATTACAGGGTCGGGTTCAAGGCACTACCAATGTGTTGCGAAGCGGATGGCACAGCAATGTCCGAATTCGAACTCGGCGATTGGAATCATGTGAGTGCATTCAGCATGGCTGCGGATGAAGATCTTGGATTGAAGATTCGTTCCGAAAATAGTAGTGCCCCATTGGCAAAGGTTCTGCCATGGAAAGGAGTCGCGGCTTGAGCTCAGTAGGGATAAACGTTGCTCCGATTGATATTAAGCGAGCGCAAAAGCTGATTGCTTCTGCTACTTTGGAATCTGTTCGTCTTTTGCAGGTCAAAGCTGCGCACGTAGGCGGCAACATCGAACCTCTTTGGCCCGTCAAGCAGGATCAACCGTTGAAGGTGTTACCCGAGGCTACAGAGGATAATAAGCGTTTCGCTGTTACCGTTCGTTTTGCTATTCAGGCAAATCAAACCAAAGACGCTGAGAGCGCACCAATTCAGATTGAGGCACTGTTTCAGCTGAGTTATGCAATACCAGAAGGTCTGAATCCCTCCTTAAAGGATTTGGAAGCATTTTCTAGAACAAATGCTTTGCTAAATTCTTGGCCGTACTGGAGGGAGATGGTGCAGTCGACGGTTGCGAGAATGAATCTTCCGCCGCTTACTTTACCTCTGTTTAGAATTTGGAGTAGCCCCACCCTGCAGAGGCCTCCCAAGGCGCGAAAGAGTTTAACCAGTAAACCTAAAAAGACGTAATTCCAATGCCCGGCTTCGGTCGGGCGTTTTCCGGACGCACACTCTGCGGCAGGGCGAGCGCAACCCTCCGAGTGTCACAATCCCCCTCCAGTCCGCGCATCTTTCTAAAGAGGACTAGAATCGCTGTATATAGAGGAGGCTCTATTTTGGCTGAGGAGTCTGGAATTCTGTACCGCCTGTCGATGTTTACGCCCACCGGAGAACGATATGAAGCATTGGTTTCTTCGATCAGTCTCGAAGACTCCTCGCGACTGAACTTCACCACGCCCGATGGTCGCCATCATGTCACCACCCTTCCTTATATCTTGGAGAAGGAGTACGAAGCTGGCTCCGTCTTTCCGTTCAAAAAACTTGAGTCCGGCGGCACATGGACACGCTGAATGCATATCCCCCGGGAAATCGCCGGGGGTTGCTTCTGTCCTGCTAAATCAACGAACTCCAGAGCGATCTGTCATCCCGAGCGAAGGCGCGCCCGCCTCGTTCTTGAACTTCCTTCCCTCGTCCCACGTATCATTTGCCAGGGAGGGATCTAGTGACTCGCAGACTCATTCTCATCTTCGGTGTTCTTTTCGTCGGACTCATTGCCCTCCGCCTTGCTAAGGGTGGACACCACGACGGCGTCCCCGGCCCGCTCGATGCTTCGTTCGTCAGCGGAGGCTCGCTCACAATGGATCTGAGCGCAGGCAACTACCACATACGGCCCACCGACAACGATCACGTCACCGTCACCTTCACCGATAACATCACCGACGCTCGACGAGGCAGCATTTATTTCGACGCCAGTAAATCGCCTGCCGCACTCGAAGTGGATATCCCGGGAAAGAGTCGCAGCGTCGACATCGGCGTACCGCGCAAGACGAACATCCAGATCAACCTCACAGCCGGCAACCTTCACCTCAGCGGCATAGAGGGCAGCAAAGATGTGCAGTGCAATGCCGGCAATCTACAAATAGAGGTCGGCGAAAAGGAGCAATACGGTCCGGTCTATCTGTCCGTTGCCTCCGGCAACATCCAGGCGCGTCCGTGGAACGCGCATCGCAGCGGATTGTTCCGCTCCTTCAACACCACCGGACAGGGCAAGTATGGCTTGCGGGTCCACGCCGATGCCGGCAACATCGTCGTGAGCGCCCAATAAATAGCACCAGCTTTACCTCCCTTGCGATATGGCTGGTAAATATATCGATATATATAAATATATGGAGTGGCCATCTGCCCTATATTCATTGAGTTCCGTCCAATAGGCAGAGGCTCCCCCCTGCAACTTACAGCGCGTTCCACGTGGAACACTGCCCTCCTCTCCCCCCATCCTTCCTCATTCCTGATTGTCCTTAATTCGCCCCCATCCGTGGCCGACGTCCCCGTTGTTGCTCTGTTCCACGTGGAACTATTTGGTAATATTCCATCCTTTTCCACCGAATCCACAGCTCTCCACAGCATTCAACGGTTGCACACGTCTACTCGCTCGCGTACGCTCAATCTCGACTATATGGCTCGCGTAATCGCTGTCGCCAATCAGAAGGGCGGCGTGGGTAAGACCACGACCTCCATCAATCTCGCCGCCTCCTTCGCCGCCGCCGAGGTGCCAACCCTCCTCATCGACTGCGATCCTCAATCCAATAGCTCTTCCGGCGTCGGATTCGTCAAAGACCCCGAACGTCTCAGTGCCTACCAATTCCTCATGGGCGACGCCACCGCGGACCAGGTCATCCTGCAAACGGCGCTCGAACACCTTTGGCTCATTCCCGGCAGCAAAAACCTCGTGGGCGCCAATATCGAACTGGTCAACGCCGAATACCGCGAATACCGCCTGCGCCACGCCCTTGAGAGCATCCGCGAACGCTTCCAGTACATTATCTTGGACTGCCCGCCAGCACTCGATCTCTTGACCCTGAATGCTCTCGTTGCCGCCGATTCGGTCCTGATTCCCATGCAGGCCGAGTACTTCGCCCTCGAAGGCGTCAGCGAATTGCTCGATACCGTCGAGCGCATACGCCAAAGCCTGAACAAACATCTCTCCATCGAGGGCGTCGTCCTCACCATGTATGACGACCGAACCAATCTGGCGCAAAGCGTAGCCAGTGAGTTGAAGAGTTACTTTGGAGAGGCGCTGCTGGAGACCATGATTCCTCGCAATATCCGCCTCGCCGAGGCGCCAAGCCATGGAAAACCAGCCCTGCTCTACGATCCGCGCTCCCGTGGGGCTGAGAGTTACATCAAGCTCGCAAAGGAACTCATGACTCGCGGCGCACAAAAGACCACGCCCAGCGACATGGCTGGCGGACAGCCCACAATCTCCCCGGTTCACGACTAGCGGTTCAGTAAACAAAAAGAGAAATGGATACCAAGATGAACGATAAGCGCAAAGTTCTCGGTCGCGGGCTCGATACCCTTCTACCCGCCTCGCGTGCCACCGCCGCAGGGATCACTCCTGTCCCCACCGCCATGTCCGGAGATCTGGTAAAAGAGCTTTCCGTCGAGCAGATCGACAAAAACCCCTACCAGACCCGGGGAAAATTCGCTGAAGACGCACTGAACGAACTCGCTGCGTCCATCAAAGCCTCCGGAGTGGTCCAACCGATCGTCGTCCGCCCGCTGCCGAACAATCGATTCCAGTTGATTGCTGGCGAACGCCGCTGGTTGGCTTCGCAACGTGCTGGAAAGACTACGGTTCCGGCCATCATTCGCCAGGTCTCCAACGAACAGGCCATGGAGATGACCATCGTTGAGAACCTGCAGCGCGAGGACCTCAACGCCATAGACCAGGCCCGAGCCTACGAGCGTCTGGGCCGGGAATTCAACCTCACCCAGGAGCAAATGGCCCAGCGCACCGGAAAAGACCGCTCTTCGGTCGCAAACTTCCTTCGCATGCTCAAATTGCCCAAGGAAGTGCAGGAACTGGTCGAGTCGGAGAAGCTCAGCTTCGGCCATGCCAAGGCCCTCATGGGTCTGGACTCCCCCGATGCCATGTCCAAGCTGGCGCAGCGCGTCGTTACGCTCTCCATGTCCGTCCGCCACAC
>JBBRZF010000169.1:0-7467 GCA_038236965.1 Terriglobales bacterium
CTGCGCTTCATGTCTGCAGAGGATTTCTCGCGCACCATCACGCATCCTGAACTCGGAGTGGTCGCTCTTGATCGCTACGTCGCCATGTACGCATGGCATGGCAAACATCATGTGGCGCACATCACGGAATTGCGCAAACGGAGCGGCTGGTAAAGGCGAAGCTCAGCCTGTGACCTCTAATTGCTAAGACCTAGTTCCATCTGCTAACTTCAATAGTTCCAACCTGCCCTGCTGCGCCGAACCGCGCCAGGGCGTTTTAGCTGTACGGCCATGTATCTCAACCGGAATCGCCTTCGGGCGATTCGCAACAAGCGACTGCTCATGCCGACATTCAAATTCAAGAACGTAGATTTCATCGACTTCGACGGCCTGCTCTCCGACGACGAGCGACTGGTACGCGACACCTCACGCAAATTCATCGAAGAGAATCTTGTTCCCATCATCGAACAATGCAATCGCGACGGACGCTTTCCTCGCGAACTCGTCAAACCGATGGGCGAACTTGGATTCTTCGGCGCCAGCCTCAAGGGTTACGGCTGCGCCGAAATGTCCAACGTGGAATACGGGCTCGTGATGCAGGAACTGGAACGCGGCGACAGCGGCGTGCGTTCCTTCGTCAGCGTGCAATCCGCGCTGGTGATGTATCCCATCTGGGCCTTTGGCAGCGACGAACAGAAACAGCGCTGGTTGCCCGGAATGCAGAAGGGTGAGTTGCTCGGCTGCTTCGGGTTGACCGAACCAGACTTCGGCTCCAATCCCAACGGGATGCGCACCCGCGCGCGTAAAGACGGAAACGAATATGTCCTCAACGGCGAAAAGATGTGGATCACATCGGGCTCCATTGCCGACGTCGCCGTGGTCTGGGCAAAGGTGGATGGCGAAGACCGCGTCCGTGGATTCCTGGTCGAGACCGATCGTCCGGGCTTCAAGGCAGATGACGTTCACGGCAAGTGGTCGCTGCGCGCCAGCGTCACCAGCGGCCTCTCGCTGCAGGACGTCCGCATCCCGGCAGAAAATGTCCTGCCGAAAACGGAAAGCCTGAAGAACGCGCTGATGTGTCTGAACCAGGCGCGCTACGGAATCGCATGGGGCGTGGTCGGTGCGGCCATGAGTTGCTACGACACTGCGTTGCAGTATGCCGGACTCCGCAAGCAGTTCCGTGATATGCCCATCTCCGGCCACCAGTTGGTGCAGGAGAAACTCGTCTGGATGATCAGCGAGATCACCAAAGCGCAACTTCTAGTCTTGCAGGTCGGACGACTAAAGGACGCAGGCAGCGTGAAGCATCAGCACATATCGATGGCAAAGCGGAACAACGTCTGGATGGCGCTGGAGTGTGCGCGCATGGCACGCGATATTCTGGGCGCAAACGGCATCGCCGACGATTACCCCATCATGCGACATATGATGAATCTGGAATCCGTGAAAACCTATGAGGGCACTCACGACATCCATACGCTCATCATTGGCAATTCCATAACCGGTATCGACGCATTCTGATTCGCGCAAGCGAGGAGACTTACATGTCTAGTGATGTGAAACTGATGGTGAATGAGCAGAACATCTTGACCAATCTTGAAACGGATCTCGCGCTCGAATTCCTGCGCGTTGTGGAAGCCGCCGCAATCGCTTCAGCCAAGACCATGGGACAGGGTGACCGCAAGACCGCCGACCATGTTGCTACCGAAGCAATGCGTAAAGTGATGGATTCTGTGCCCATGCAGGGCACCATCGTCATCGGCGAAGGCGAACGCGACGAAGCACCCATGCTCTACATTGGCGAAAAAGTGGGACGCCCCAAAGTCGATGGCATCACCTATCCAGAGGTCGATATCGCCGTAGATCCTCTCGAAGGCACCAACCTTTGTGCCACCGGTTCGCCGGGAGCGATCACGGTGCTGGCCGCAAGCGAAAAAGGCGGACTGCTGCACGCACCCGACTGCTACATGGAGAAGATCGTGGTCGGACCGTCGTGCAAAGGTGCAGTCGATCTTGACGCTCCGGTCGCCGACAACCTGAAATCCATCGCCAAGCGCCTCAACCGCGATGTCGAGGACCTAGTCGTCATCGTTCTCGAGCGCGAACGCCACGAAAAACTCATCGCCGAGATTCGCGCCGCAGGCGCACGCATCAAGCTCATCACCGACGGAGATCTCGCGCCCGGAATTGCCGCAGCCGTCACCGGAACTGGCGTCCACGCCGTAATGGGTACCGGAGGAGCGCCCGAAGGCGTCATCACCGCCGCCGCCATTCGCTGCCTCAACGGATACATGGTCGGACGCCTCGTCGGCTACACGGATTCACAGAAAGAACGCATGTCGGGCATGGGCATCAAAGACGTGAAGAGGATTTACACTGCCGAAGAACTCGCTCCCGGCAAGAACATCATCTTCGCCGCCACCGGCGTTACCGAAGGCGCGCTCTTAAAAGGCGTCCGCTTCTTCCGAGAAGGAACACGCACATCATCCATCGTCATGAAGATGGCCAGCGGCAAAGTTCGCTTCATCGAAAGCGTTCATCTCGATAAAACGGTCGAAGACAGGATGGTCCGCTTCCTGTAGCGAGAACCAGTTTTCAAGTTTTCGAACGCAACGAAAAGGCCTTCCATTCCCTGGAAGGCCTTTTAATTTCCTCAACTCTAATCTCGCTACTTCCAACTCACTACTCGCTACTGCCTCACGGCATCAGCAGCGTTCCCGTATGTTTCGAGCAAACCTCTGCGCCTTGCTTCACGTAGGCTAACAGTTCCCCGCTGGCTTGCTTCTTTTTTAATTGCTCCAGAAACACGGACTTTTTCGAAGGATCGGTTTTCACGATGTTGTCATAGGTGCGCAACATGCCTTCGGTGGCGGCCATGTAGATGGCAATGCGGTCTTTCGATTTCGCGGGGTTTTCAATCTGGAAGGCGGCGCTCGCGAGCACATCCTGTATCGTGAGTACGCTGCGGACGTCGGTCGGCTTCTCTTGCAGCAGCGGACCGATGATGCCGGTACACATGCCGGCGTTCACGTCCGGTACTTCCTTAAGCCACTGGAAGACCCATTCGCGATCCTGCTTCAACGCCGGATCCAGCGGACGCTGTTCGAGATTTTTAATGACTTCGAGTGCGCGCTTGCGCTCAGCTACCGTGGACGGCCCGCGCTTGTCGGCCGCCGCAGCAGTCACCAACAGTGCGAACATCGCGATGCAAATAAGGATTCTACGCATACACTCCCTCGGAACCAGTGTTGCAGGACAGTTTACACCCGCTTGGGTGGCTGAGCTACTTAGTGGCAGAGGACTTTACAACAACGGTCACCGATTGGAAAGCCGCGGGTGGCCCGTTCAAGCCTTCTTTTGGCTTGAACGGGGCAAGGTCACTGCTATCAGAACGATGCTCGGAATTACTTCTTCCGATTCGGCATCGGCGGCCATCCCAAGGCCACTCCTTGGAACAGCGCCGTACAGACTTCCAACCGCTTCTCGCCATCGTTCACCGCGAACTTCCGGGGACGATCCGCAGGCCCGCTCCACAGCGTGACCGAAGCGTACGCGCCATCCTTACGCAGGATGTAATAAATCATGTTCAGATAGCGCAGCTTCTTTTCATCGTTGTTGTAGTTATGCGCGATACGCTTCAGCGCGTCGAGCCCGGCTTCCGTGGGAGACATTCCGTGGCGCATGTTCTCCACGATGGTATGCGCGCCAACCACTTTGATGTTCTCTTCGCCATTGCCCGTCGCTCCGGCGGCGCCGACGTCCGGATCGCAGAAGCATCCTGCGCCTATGATGGGCGAATCGCCCGCGCGTCCCGGAATCTTCCAGGCCAATCCGCTGGTCGTCGTCGCGCTGCTCATCTCGCCCTTTTCATTGAGCGACGAACAGTTGATCGTCCCGGTCGGCGGATACATCACGTTATGAATCGCGGCCATACGCTTTTCTGGAGCGATGCCGATCTCGTCCGCTAATTCGTGCAGACGCTTCATCCTTGGCTCCTCCACCTCCGACGTGTTCATCTCATCCGGGAATTTGAAACTCGGGTCGGCCAGGCCAGGTCCCCACCAGTCGGAGTTCGACATCGACTCTTTCCACAGAAGCCAGGTCTTGCGCGAATCTTCCGTCAGCAGGTTCTCTTTCGGAAATCCGTGGGCAACAGCGAAGCGCTCAGCGCCTTCGCCGACCAGCATCACGTGTCCTGTGCGCTCCATCACGGTCTTCGCTAACGCCGCAACATTCTTGATGTTGCGCACTCCGGCGACTGCTCCCGCCCGTCGCGATGGGCCATGCATACAGCATGCGTCCAACTCGACCACGCCTTCCTCATTCGGCAATCCGCCGAGGCCGACGCTGTCATCCTTAGGATCGTTCTCCGGGCCTTTGATCACTTCAATGATGGCGTCCAGCGTATCTCCGCCGCGACGCAGACGCTCATAACCGGCATCGAGGTAATTGAACCCGTTTGCCGCGCAAATGATGACCGGCTTTTTCCAAGCGCGGGCGGATGTGTCTTTCGTCTCTTTCGGCGTCGGTTTTGTATTGCGGTCAGATTCCTTTGTGACTTGACCTTCCAGAGCGAGGGATGCGGTACCGAGCGCGGCGGTGACAACAAAGTCTCGTCGAGAGAACTTCATGAAGCCTCCATGTAAGAGTGCAATGTTCGGCAGCATAGCAGACGGCACCGTAAGTGGCGAGTAGCGAGTAATGAGCCGCGCCTTGAGCGCAAAACAATCGCGGTCTCGGAGACCGCGATCTTCACTCACTACTCACTACCCGCTACTGTTCTTCATCCTGCCAGTTTCATCGCCGTGTTCTGGTCGGCTCGGAAGCGCAGGCGCGCAGCGATGTGTCCCGCCTTTTCAAACTCCGGATTGTTTTGGATGTAGACGACATCTACTCCCTTACGAAGGGCGCGACCAATCAGCGCGTCGCCGAGATCGTGCACCTCTTTGGTGGAATTGCCGCAGGCCCCGCATTCCCCGCTCTTCATATCTACGTGTCCGCAATTTGAGCATTCGGAACCGTTTGCCCTGAAGTGTTCCCCAATCAGCAACGTCTGCATCTCGCCGGTCTCAAGCGAACGCAATACCCGACGCAATCCCAGTGCCCCGTTGCCGTTGCGATGCGCCTCACCCAGTACCTCGCGCACGAGGGTTTCGCGCTGTGTGATTTCCTCGGCGTCCAGCATCTTCTCCACCTGTTCGCCGATAGCGACGGGGCCGGCGCTCGATGGATCGACGCGGAAATGCCCTATCATTCGCTGCTTCAGGTAAGGATGAAGCGCCTGTTCGAAATCTGCCCAGACTTCGTCGCGACATCCGACGGCCAATCCCTCCAAGCCCCCGCGATCGTGCATGGCAAGCAGTGTGTCGGTCACCAGGCGGTAGTGCTGCATGGCGTCGTTCGCAACTCGTCGCTCCTTGTGTCCCGCCTCATAACCCAGGAAGCCATCGCTCTTGCCCACGCGCGGAAGTTCGTTGAAGTAATCCATCGTCTCCTTAACAACACCGTGATCGAAGGTGAACAATCGCGCCTTGGTACGGTCCACCAGCACGACGCAGACCTTCGGGCGCGACTCCACGATGGGCGCCAGCGGCTTCAGATGGAATCTGCTATTCACGATGAGTTGTGTAGCGGGCAGCCATGCCGGCAGATCGAACTCGCGCCATATGCCCTGCTTACCGTCGGCAAAGATCGCTTTCCCGCGACTTCCATTCCCGTGCAGCGATTCTGCTATCGCCAAAATCTTCTCCAAGTCAGTGCGAGCGCATTTGCTGTTGCCATTGCGCTCGGCCTGCTTCATTGCATCTCGTACCAGGTCCTTTACGAATATCGCCTCTTGCCGGTGAGACTGGTCTTGCGGAGTCTGGGGCTGATAATAGAAAGTGATCGCACATCCATCTTGAGATTCAATCTGGGCAAGTTCACGAATCGTTTCTAGCGTGATCATTCGATAGCATCTCCTGAAATACAGTTAGGAATAATGTCTTGTGGAGACGACCGGGGTCTTCAAGCCGACTTCGATTGTTGGACCAGCTTCTGCTGGAGCTGGTTCTGCCCGGGAAAGGCGTGTCGCAGGTGTTCGCGCGCTCGCGTGATGGATGCGCGCACCTCCTCTTCTTTGCGTTCGCTGATGATGGCGATCTCGCGCACGGTGAATCCCTCCACGGTGAAAAGAATGAAGGCTTCGCGCTCCAGTGGCTTTGCATGACGCAACGCAGTCTCCACCATGTCGGCCATCTCGTCGTTGGCGGCGATCTCTTCCGGAGAGGCACTCCGGCTATCTGCGATAAGATCTCCTTGGGTGAGCCTTTCGTCGGGCTGATGGAATTGCAAGGTCTCGCTTCCATCGGACTCCGATTCCGAATCGTGCGGCGTTTCTTCCAGACGAACAGAGTTCGCGTCCCCATCGGAATCGTCGCCCAGTTGCTGCAACGCCTGCGTCGCCAGCCGATAAAGCCAGGGCTCCAGACGCAATTTCTCCGGCTTCTCCGAACGGTCATCCAGTGCGTTGGCAATGGCCTCGTCAATCACTTCTTCCGGCGACACCTGGTTCGCCCTCAGCTGTCCATTGTTCTCGCGAAACTGCAATTCGCGACGGACGAAGCGTTGCAGACTTCCCAGATTCGCGTTCACGTACGAGTTGATGTCCTGCTCGGAAACCAGCTCGGGACGCACGGCGGCAAACGTCTCCTCGAAAGGCACCTGCGTCGCAGGACCTTTGGGCTCGTCGCGTCCACGCCTAAGACGGGTCTTATGACTGCGAAGCAAATCCTTGTGCGTAGTTAGTTGCCGCGTGATGTCGTCGAACGCCATCTTGACGGCAGCCGAATCCGTATCGGCAGCACTACGCGCGGCCATCTGCCCGGAAGGCAATCTCAAGTTCAGCGAGACCACGGCACCCGCCTTTGGCCCGTCATCAACGGTGCCATACAGCGACACCAACTCGGGACGAAAGACATGCAGCCTTTTGCGCAGTTTATCGATGTGGATGTTTATGTTTTGTTCTAGGACGGAACTCTTTGCAGCTTTATAGCTGAAATGGACATTCATGCCTAAGCCTCGACCGGAACCTCTCCGGCAGCTACTGTCCTCTTGTCCGAAATTTTACTCCTCTTTAACAGAGGCGCGCGGGGAAACAGGAGTTGCTTTTTGCGGGTTGCGGAACGTACGATTCGCGGTATTCCAAGTGCTAAAGGTAAAACGATGCACAGCAAAGGTTTTCGGAATTGGCTAGTGAATTGCTTATAGGCTCTAAACTTTTGCGCAGCATCTAGCGCACAAACTTAGGCCCAATAGAAAAAGCCGGCGCTCTCGCCAGCTCTTCCCTGCTTAGATTTCTTCCGCTTACACCGCGACCGTAACGCTCGTCTCCGTCCTCGTTACCGGACGATACAGCGTGTCGCGCTCTACCGGAACCCGCCCCGCCTCCTTGATGAGGCGAATCAATTCCTGGCGCGTCATGCCTTGCGGCGTCGTCGCACCGGCGTC
>JBBRZF010000170.1:0-7460 GCA_038236965.1 Terriglobales bacterium
CAACAAACATTAGGGCGAGGACACGCATAGGCCTAGCGACCTCAAGCTCAGCGACAGCGGAGTGCGGCCCGGCCCCTGCATGGTGGGCGGAAAGGCGGCGTGGAAGCAGTTGCCGTAATGCACGGAGCTGTTCGCTGCAGCGCATGGTTAGGCGCTTTCAGATTCATCGGATGGCGTGGTAGGTCCCTCGAAGGGCCTAGGTGAGCTAGTCGAATGGATAGGATGAGGAATTAGCGATAAATAGGCGAAGTGCGGTTACTTCGGGGCCGAAGCCTCCGCTTTCATCCGCTGGAGTTCACCGAGTATCTGTTGGAGCGCGGGGAGCGTCGCGGTCACGCCGAACCTTACTTTCCATTGCGGGGTGCTCATCACGAGCGCCGTGGCTTGAACATCGTCATTCGCCATCGCGCCGACCTCCGCGAGGCTTGCGCCAGTAATCTCGGTGAGCAGAGCACGGTGATGCGCCAGTCGCAGAGGGCCCAGGCGCGATTCGAAATCCAGGACGCCACTTTGGACGTGCAGGCGCTGATAGCCGCACGCCAGCCAGAGTATGCCCCCGCAGATGGCGCTGAGGAACAAGGTGGATACGCCCAGCCCCATGAGTATCGAGAACACCCCACTTGCGGTGCCATCACTAGCGGCGGCCGTCTGCCTCTCCGGCCCGAGCATGGCTCCGATGTGCAGTAAAGTGGCGAGTTTGCTGCCGGCCCCCCAAATGATCCAGCTCATGAAGACTCCGTAGGCCGCGATGGCGGGGATGCGCAGCCCCGTGCTGACTGGAATCGTGCGGACACGGAGGCAGTCGGGACTGCTCTCCTCGACGATGAGCCTCGAGTCCCCGGGCATGGTGATGGAATGTGGTGACATGGCCGCCTATTTTTGCCGTGAAAATGATTAGCCGTCGAATTCCGTTTAGTATGCCTCAGGCGAGTTACGGGCTGAATAGCGCCTAACGAAAGTACGATAAGCCACGCCTTCCGGGAGCGAGGTAGAATTGGAAGGAAGATAAACTAGTCATGGACGAGGTGGACGCGGTACGGGAAGGCGTCAGCTGTATCGCAAGGGGGTAGCCCTAATCGTCATCTGGAATCCGCGTCTTCACAAAGTAAAGTCGCTCTTCGCGGCCCGTCAGTGTTGTCGTGACTGCCTTATTGGTGGCAGCCTCCTTGAACGCTGTAAACTCGTCTATGCGCACGCAACGATACTGACCGCGCGCAAAACGATGCAGGCAGCGAGAATAAGAACCACCACCGCCGCGAACCCAGACCTCTAGCTGCGGAAACCCATGATAGGCCTCCAGTAAGCGAGCGCCAACACTCTGATCGTCGAAGGACGTGCTCCATCCATTCGTCTGATTGCGCACGTTAAACGTGAGCATGGGTCCGCCCGAGCCGCCGCCCTCGCGAACACTTTCATCTCGAGGGGCAGTAATGGTGATAGCAGATGCGCCAGACTTCACTTGCGACGGCAGGTCGTGTGGGAAATCGCAAACGACCTTCGGCCAGGCTTCCGATTGGATATCGGCTTGTGCCACCACGATGGAACAAAAGACGAACAACGCAACGCATCTTATAGACCTAACGAGCATAAGATAAACTACGACCACTGTCGCGGAGGTGAATCTGTGGAGAAGTAAGTAGCTCATCAAAAGCCTCTCTGGACGCCTGGCGGTGGACGTTAGGGTGCATCGTCTGGCTAGGCGGCGGGGATGTTCTCATGTATTCTCTTCCCCATACTGGTTCTTTTCTCAACAGAGAATCCGAGCGAGGCGTAGAATGCGGTGACGCTCTCATTCCCAGCTATGATTTGTAGATTCACCTTCACGCATCCCTTATTTGTCAGCGCACGTTCCGCAAAGCAAACCAACTGTGAGCCTATGCCTCTCCGACGATGTGCTGGGGAAACCGCCACGGAATAAATCCTACCGCGATGTCCATCGTATCCGGCCATGACAGTGCCAGTAACTTCCTGACCCGAAAGCGCGACAAAGAAAAGGCCGTCTTTCACCGCCAGCTTTTTGTCAATTACGAGAGATGGCTGATTGTGCGCGGTTTCGTAGCCAAACACTGCCTCCCACAATGCGAGGACCTTCGCGCGGTGAGCGGCATCGGAAAAGGGAGTGACTGTGACAGTGTCCATGCGCGTTAAGTAGCCTAACGAGATAAGGCGGAGCTATGACTACCGATACCTTCCGTCAGAGGCGGTTGGGGGCAACAAGTCAAAAAAAAGCTTTTCCGGGCGCGGCGCAGTAGTCGTTAGCGGCAGTGTTTGGTTAGGTGCGGCGCTTTGCAGGAGCGCTGGGTCTTCTTTAAGGGAGAAGGGTATGGATGCGAACGCATCCGGCTGTAGGGGAGCTGGAACCGCCGACCTCGACGGATTCGATTTTCCGTAGAGCGGATCAATCTCATAATACCTGAAACTACGGGTTACGATTAAGCTCTCGACACAATCGCCGCGGTACCGCTCCGTCGCCTCACGAATCAGCGCTTGATACTCGGCAGACGACGGCGCAGCCGAAAGGAGCGGCGCTACCGGGACGCTGGCCGCCAAGGCAACGCAAAATAAGGACTTCATACGTGCACGAGCATCTAACGAGAACAAGATCAGCGAAGTGTTCAATGTGTGAGAAGGGCTCCTAAGGCTATCAAAGCGATGCCGGCACCGTAGATCCAGAGAAGGATCGGAAAGCTGTTATAGGCATCTCCAAAGGCGACGAATGGGAGAACGAGATTTCGAATACCGCGCATAACGCTGATGGAGAATCCGCATAAGGCGACGCCAATATAGCCGACGATCAAAGCTAGGACACCGGTCCAGACCAGGATGAGACCAAACAAATTTAGCATGATGATCGCGCAAGCATCTAACGAGAATGAGATCGACTACGCCTTCCGGGGGCGAGGCCGGACTGGAATGAAGATAACCTGGTCATAAGGAAAGTGGACGCGTTACGGGAAGACGTTAGCTGCATCGCAGGGTTAGGTGAATAGGTGCCGCACCGTCGTGGCGAGGAAATAAGTTGAAACTCCCGCGATACTGCCAGCTAAGGTCAATGCCAGCAGTCCAGCAATGGGAACGATCCCTTTGATCCCACGACTGGAGAATACGTAGAGCGCTCCGAAGATCGGCCAAGCGATGAACACGAGAGAACCGAAGTCGTAAGGCAACGAAAAGCGTCTGCGCTGGGCATCGGAGACAATCCAAGTAGCGATACTGGCGCTGAAAAGGTAGCTGGCCACGAGAGCCGCGAAGCCGGCAACGGCCGAACGAGAATCGCTGAGCGCGTAGTGTGTCTGCGCCCAAACTGTGTAAACAATGGCTGCCGGCGCGGAAAGCAATGATGAATCGACGCGCATGTCACCTAACGACAACAAGATCAGCCACCGCTGGCGACTGCGCGCGTGGCTCGCAGTGGAGGTGTTTTCATAAAGTAAAGCGAGACAGTACGCCGGGCAGCGGTTGGCTGCATCGCTTGGTTAGGTCTTTGCGAGCACGGCGTCGACGTCCAAGACGAACCCAGGATGGAAGCCAATATGTTTGGCTTTGCGCCACCAACTCTCGCCACCCGGCGTTCTGAGCAAGGTACCCAAGAGTGCTCCACCTGTCGCTTCGAAAGTCCCCTTCGGGAAGATTCCGCGCTGCGTTCTGTCCCAAATGTGAAAAACTGCCCAAGCGTTTTCCTGCAACATTTGCTCCAATCGAAGCTGATCGGCTGCGTCCAGCGGGCTCTCCCCATGAAGACCGGCGGTCATCAACTCCGCGATGTCGCGATGCTTGGCGATGGCCATGCGGATCACGGTCCACTGCTCCATGGTGGAGTTGTGTTCGTTGCGCTGGAGGGCGGCCGTATTTTGTTTGATCTGTAAAGCAACGAAGATCAAAGAAGCCACCACGGCCACCGAGGCAACAATTTGTGCGAGATAGGATATTTGTTCGAACGACATCGGTTTTAACGTTCCGTCGACCTAACGAGAACAAGATAAGCTACGGCTACCGAAACCGAGCTTCCAATGCGGTGGAAGTGAGTAAGTCATCGAAAAGGCTGGCCGAGGCATGGAACAGTAGCCGTTAGCTTAGGTGACGGGTAAATAGAGGGCGAGACTTGGCGGTAGCATACTCGATCGGAGTATGTCCCTAAATATCCACCACTGAGGGCGAAGCGCCGCAATCTAGGAGGAGGCGAATAATCGCGAGAACTTCTCGTCCCGCTGCGTGATGCAAGGGTGTTTGGTCTTCGCCTGGAAGGTTGGGATCTGCTTTCGCATTCAAAAGGTCAGCTACGAGCTGGAGATTCTGACGGACAACCGCGATCTTCAGCGGCGTCTCTCCCTGGAAGCCCCGAGTGTGTTCGTCGACGTGTTCCAAGTCCATGAAGTGGGTCATATCGCTGATTTCCTCGAAGAATGCTGTCAAGCGTGCCCGCGCGGCCGTTTCGAAAAGAGCGAGCCAACCATCGTGAAAGGTCAGGACCTCGATGTGCCCACCTACTTGCGCAAGAACGTGCGGGTGAAGTAGGCGGGCTGGCAGGCTACGGGCCCTGCGCAGTGGCCCATCATTCCGGGCGTGGAGGTCAAGATGCGGTTCCCCGTACGACCAGTGGATCTCATTCTCCCGCTGATGGTTACCTTAGTGTCCCGGGAAAAACACTGACTCGGGGCCGTGGCACAGATCATGATGTGTTTACAACCTTGTGATGCGTCGCCAGGCCGGTTTTACCCTTGTCGAGATAATGACCGTGGTTTCGATCATCTCGATCCTGTCGGTGATCGCTGTTCCCTCGTTTATGCGCGCCCGTCAGACCGCGCAGAATGCCAAGTTCATGAATGGCTTACGGGTCGCTTCCGGGGCCTATGAGGAATACGCGATGGAACACGGCGCCTATCCCGTTGATGTCAGTCGTGCCACGGTCCCCCCGGGCATGGCGACCTACTTTGACTCCACTTTTGACTGGACCAAACCGACGCCCATCGGCGGGAACTGGGATTGGGATTTTAACGTCTTTGGCTTCGTCGCCGGCATCTCCGTGGTCGGGTCACCCGCGAGCCTTAGCCAGTTGACTGACATCGATTCCAGGATGGATGATGGCGATCTTTCAACCGGCCAGTTCCTGTCGCCGTCCAACGATCGCTACACGTATATCCTGCAGTAGAATGCGAGATGGCTGGCGAGCGCCTTCGCCCGAAAACACGCTCCGGCTCGCTACTTTTTAATCAGTTCCAGCACTGCCGTGGTCATGGCCGTGATGGCCAAACGAATGGTCGACTCAGGAACAGGAGTAAATTTACTCGAGTGCAAACTGGGAAGAGGGTTTCCGCTCTTCTTGCTCTCCGTAACTTTTTCCGGGTCCACTGCGCCGAAATGAAAGTCGACCGCTGGAATGGAATGATCGAGCAGGCTGAATCGCGCCCAAGAACCATCTCGCTATCGAGTGCGAACTGAGGCTTGGATACGGTCTCCACCCAAGCGCCCTCGGGCAAGCACCCAGTAGCGCGCCTAACGAACTCAACATGCCGTAAACTCATATTCCAAGAGTGATGAACCACCGTCCGTTCTGCACCATAATCAGGATCGCATCACCATCGCGCATCTTAATCCGCTCGGACATATCAGAAGATCTAACGAGAACAAGATGAGCGACGGCGGACGAGAGCGCGCGTGGATCGGAGTGGGAGTGTAGAAATCATCTCAAAAGTGGAGCGTACAACGGTCCGCCGTTCGCTCCATCGCATGGTTAGGCCTTGGCGTGCCATTCTCTCAGGCGACGGATCGGGTGGATGCGATCAAGATTGCGCGCATTTACTTAAGCGCGCTCTCGCCGGTGGTATGGCAACCGGATGAAAAGACGCGGGAACGAAGAGAAGCTTTTAGCGCCTACCAGGCGGTGGTGAAGGAAGCCACCCGGCTTAAACAACAGATCAAGTCCATGCTAAACGAGCACTGTGTGCGTCTGGAGAAGGGCTTCCGTTTGAGTCATCCCAGTGCGATCGGGCGACTGCTTCTGCGTCGCAACTGGAGTGAAGCGCAAAAGATGTTACTGCAACAGCTGCACGCCGGCCTGGTCGGAGCACGCGCACGGCGGCAGCAGCTGCGTCACTACATGGCGAGCGAAGTCTTGGCTGAGCCGGAGTTGCTGCGTCTCACGCGCCTCTGCGGGATCAGTCTGATTACTCTTTATGGACTGATTTCCTCCATTGGCGACATCCAGCGCTTTTCCAATCCGCGTAAGCTCTGCGCTTACTTCGGGGTTAATCCAAGCGTGGAGCAGAGCGGCAAGTATGAAGGATCCACCCAATTGAAGCGTCACGGCCGTGGCGCCATCCGTGCGCTGCTCGTGCAATCGGCCAAGGAGCTCCTGCAGGTGAACAACCCCTTGCAGAAGTGGGGACTGGCCGTAGCCATGCGCCGCGGACGCAACAAAGCGGCCGTGGCCGTCGCACGTAAACTCTGCGTCGCGGTCTGGCACGTCCTGCAAGGCCACGCCATCGGCGCGATCGAGCGCATGGACATTACATACCAAACTGCACAAGCTCGCCACCGATCTTGGCGTGCCGGCCATCAAAGAGCTCGGCTTCGAAACCAAAGAAGCCTTTATCCAGAAAAAACTCTACCTCTTACGAAGTTACCCTTGACCTAACCACATGTCTGCATCGCCTGGTTAGGTCTCTTGGGTGGCAACACGAGCGGCGGCGCGCAACTGGAAGGCTTCTGAAATCTTCATCTGAATGTCGCTCGGAGTATATGCTTTTTGGGCGGGGACGTGCAACACCGGAACGCCTGCTGCGGCCAATGCGCCGTCAATGAAAGCATCGCGTGTCTTGCCTCGCTCGGTTTTGTGTGTCTTGTCGTCGAGCTCAATCACGCCAATGATGTTGAGAGTGCGCGGATCGCAGAGAGCAAAATCGACGTGCTTGCTTGCAATGCGGTTGAGGGCGGACTGCCGCTGCGGCTGAGAAAGGCCCGGCTGCGGCCTGATGACGTCAGCCAAGCGAATCTTGCCGAAGATAACGTAGCGGTCGCCAATGACCTGCGAGAGCACGCCAAAGAAGGATCGCTCAGCGGGACTGAAGAGCGCGTCGATGCGTACGAATGGGTAAGTCTGCGCCCGGCCACCGCGAAAGAAGGCGCTAATCGCGGACGCGATGCCAACGAGGATAACGATGGCGACGGCGAACAGTATTAGATGTGTGGTGTCCATGTAACGACGCGTGAAAGAGACCTAACGAGAAAAAGATAAGCTACCATCACTGGCACAGAGGCAGCAACGGAGACCGAGGAGAATAGCCAGCAGGAAAGTCTCTCCAAAGCGTACAGCGGTGATGGTTAGCTTATGTGCGGGGTGTGAAGGTTGGCCGCGCATGGGAAAGTGGATTGAGGGGGCGATTTTGGTTTAGTTGTTTTTGTTCGGTCGAGTCTTGGCCCGTTAGCCATCCCCTGGAGGATTGGACGAAGAGCAGACCGGC
>JBBRZF010000171.1:0-7386 GCA_038236965.1 Terriglobales bacterium
AATCCTACGGAGCGCTGTGACCGGAACACTGCAGCACGCCTAGATAGACCGTCCACGGGCCGACTGCGTCACGATACTGGTGGGCGATAACGCGGGACAGTTGGTGTACATGGGTGAGGTCGTGCACCGCCCATGTGGCCAGCAGCTGCGACAGCGTCACCACGCCGAGCGACGGATGCTTTCCTCTCCGCGCCAGGTCTTCCGGTTGCAGTTTCAGTGCTTGCAAGGCAGAAACATTCCCGCCGCGCAGTCGCGCGAATTCGTCGAGGAGTTGCTCCAGCGACTTGCCTTTGGTTTCCTTGAATTGCGCGAGGCGGTCAAAGGGATCGAAGGCCCGCGACTCGCCGTTCCCCAGGAGGATGCGTGCGCGCGGCATCCAGTCGGTGCGCTCGCCAACGATGAGGTGTCCCACGATGTCGAACGCGCTCCACGTATCGTTTCCTTCGTTGCTGCGCGCCCACACGTCGGGCAATCCGCGCAACAGGGCATCCAGGGTTGCGGGCATGCGGGAAAGAAGCGCGATGGTTTCTGGCAGGCTGAATTCCGTCGAGTTTGCCATGCGTAGCTAGATGCATCGCACAGAGCGGATGGGCGCGAAAAAGGCTCGTAGCGTCGGATCGCCATGGGCTCAAAGTAAAGAAATTGAGGTGGGAAGAGCATTACACAATACCTAACCAAAAGCTCTCATTTCTCCCACTGTTCTACAAACGACGGGTAGACCCGACTTCGGGGGCATTGAACTCTGGGAAAAATTGGAGGTAGTTGGCGTGGCAGCTACGGGCGAAGTTGCACATTCCCCGGCCAGCGCGTTTTTCCGGCGATGTGAGGGGGAGTGGCCTTTCGGATGCACGGTAACCAATGAGTAACTGGATAGGTGTGTCTCGATGCGAATCCCAAGTTCCCGGATATTTGCCACAGCCCTGCGTAGCCGATTCGTTATGGCTGTGTGTGCCATTGTCATTGCATTTGGCCTTGCACCACAGGCCCATGCGGCTGCCCCTTGCCCCCAGAGTTCAGTCGACCCGTCGGTGACGATCTGTACCCCGGCCAACAACGCGACGGTCACTTCGCCGGTGAGCATCGTTGCTGGAACCAATAGTTCGAGCGCCGTCTCCTATATGCAGATTTACGTGGATGGTGTAAAGCAATACCAGGTAAACGCGTCGCAATTGAGCACGAGCCTTGCGATGGCCGCGGGAACGCATCGCGTGACCGTGCAGGCAAAGAATGCCGCCCTGGTCCTTTTCAAACAGACGATCAATATCACGGTTGGTTCCGGCGGCGGTGGCGGCGGTGGTGGTGGGTTTCCGGGTGCCTTTCATTCTCATTTCGCCGTGGGCGAAGCCGCACTACGTTTCGCACACTCCCATGGAGTTCACGTCGATCCTGAAGCTCATCGAGCTGCGCTTCAACGTTCCTGCACTGACCGCGCGCGATGCGGCGGCGCCGGACATGACGGAGTTCTTCGACTTTACCAATCCGCAATGGCTCACGCCTCCGGCGACGAAGTTCCAGCCGACAGACGGACTGTGCAGCCAGAACGCGGAGAAGGCGCCGGGCTGGTAACTCGCTCGGTTTCTTTGGGAAAAGAAATACCGCCGCTCTCGCAAGAGGGCGGCGGTTTTTTGCCGGTCGTGTCCAGTTCCGCACACCCAAGTCCGTCTGTGGACAGGGAATTCGCTTCCGGTCACACCTCAAGATTCGTATGTGAATATCAGATTGGAACTTAGCGGACGAAGCGAGTTGGCTGGAGTCGTGCACTATCCATCGCTTCAAGCGTGTTGTGAGGAGCGGCGATATGGCGAGGTTGTGGCAGGACCTGAGATACGCGCTTCGGTTGATGGCGAAGCATCGAAGATTCCCTTGCTTAAGGGGCGCGATGTGGGTGCTGGCGATACGATGCAAACGCCGCACGTCGTTGTGGTGAGCGAATTCTTCGCACAGAGGTACTGGCCCGGGCAGGACCCGATCGGCAAGCGGCTCACGCTCGATAAACTGGGAAACAATCCAGACTGGCTGACGGTGGTCGGTGTTGCCCGCAATGTCGTTCAAGCTGAATGGGCCGAGGCTCAGCGCGAAGAAGTCTATCTGCCATACCTGCAGAATGCCGATTACCTGCAGCGACCGATGGGTGCATTCTCCTACCTCACGCTTGTGGTTCGCACGAGTGGAGATGCGGCGACACTCGCTCCCGAACTCCGTCATGTAGTGCAATCACTCGATAAGAATGTGGCGCTGGCAGAAGTGCAGACCATGGACCACGTGGTTTCGGAGGCGACTGCCGAGCCACAGTTCTACATGCTGCTGTTAGGGTCGTTCGCGGCGGTCGCGCTGATTCTTGCGGCAGGCGGGATTTACGGCGTGATGAGCTACTCGGTTGCGCGGCGCACGCAGGAGATAGGTATCAGGATCGCCTTGGGTGCGCAGAGCGGCGACGTGGTGAGAATGGTCGTGGGGCAAGGCGCGATGCTTGCGTTCACGGGAGTTGGCGCCGGTCTTGTCGCCGCCTACGCCGTCACCCGATTGATGTCGAAGCTGCTTTACGGAATCAGCCCCAACGACCCGGTGACGTTCCTCGCCGTAGCCGCATTGCTGACGGGAGTGGCGTTGCTGGCCTGCTACATCCCGGCGCGAAGAGCATCCCGAGTAGATCCGATGGTGGCGCTAAGGAACGAGTAAAAGCAGTTGCCGGTTGCCAGTTCCCAGTTGCCAGTTAAAACCAAAAAACCGCGACTCTCGATGGAGTCGCGGTTTTGATCTTGTCGTTGTTCTTGACTAGCAACTGGTTTGGAACTTGCCTTTGCTCTTAACTGGCAACTGGCAACCGACGTCTGCCGTCTGCCGTCTGACGTCTGCTCCTAAATTCCCAGCTTCTTCACTTCCTCGTTGTAATACTTGCGATAGAGGATTTCCCACTCCTGCGAACCTTCGAGAATAGTCTTCTTCTGGTTTTCAATCTTGTGGCGTGCGGCCTGGTCGATCTTCGCTTCTTCGGCGGCGAGCTGTTCCAGGATACGGCGCGACTCCTGGCGAATGGTATTGCGGTCTTCCAGAAAATCTACTTCGTCCAGTGTAGCCAGCGTGTCGGCGACCGTGTGAGCGAGCTTGTTGATCTTGTCGCGGCTCAATCTCATAGCACCGCCTTGTACTTGCGCACCAGTTCGTTCTTCACCTTCTTGAACATCTCCTGGTAGTTGACGCCGCCCATGCGTATTTCTTCCGAATAGGCTTCGAGGATTACGCGTACTTCGTCGTTGATGCGGTCTTCGAGGCTAAGCTCCTCGACGAGAGCCTGTTCCACGCGCTCGTTCACCACATTAATTTGGGTGGATTCGATCTGGTCGGCTTCGATCAGGCGCTTGACGACCTGCCGGGCCAAGTATCCTACATATTCTTTTGAGAAGAGCATGTCCGTCCAGCACTCGTGATGGAAACAAAACAGTTTAGCACACAGTTTTTTGCGGGACGGCTACTCGCCCGGCCTCCTTTGACATCTTTCGGGACTCTTACCGGAGTATGATGGACGTCGAGCCAGCCCGGACGAGGAGCACTTTTCCACCTCCGGTCCGCCTCACAGCAACTTATGGTAGACGATTACACAACACTAAAAGACGACATGAAGGCCTTCATCGAGGGCCATGGGATGCGCCGTTTTCAGGGCTATGTGCCCGACGAGGTGCAGAACGTGCTCTGGGGCGACGCCGAAAATGCGGACGCCTGGAAGGACTTCGTCGAACTCGCCAAGGCCGCCAACTCGCCCTTTCTGACTATGAACGATATGGTGCTGGAACGCGAAGACGTCGATTTCCTGGTGAACCGGCTGCAGCGCTCCAGCTATACCAACGACGAGGACCTGGAAGAAGCTCGCTGGCTGCGCACCTCCATCAACAAGACAGGCTACGTCCAACTTGGCTTTCCCTTCCAGGGCGTCATGTTCCTCTTCGAGATATCCACCGAGTGGTACGACCGCTACCAGCGGCTGCTCGATATGGCTGAAGATTTCGGCGGCATCAACATCGACGAAATCGACCAGGACGACGAGCGATAACCGTGCGCTGGATCCCACGAACGGCCGAGGCTCCCGTTGTTTCCGATGAAAGTTCCTCGCCTGCGCTATCCGCCGAAGACCTGGCGCGCGAACTCTTTGTCCCCACGGCCATCGCCCGCCTGCTGATCACGCGCGGCATCAGCGACGCCGCCTCCGCGCGGCAATTCCTTACTCCTACTCTGGCGCATCTGCACTCGCCCTATCTCATGCTCGGCATGGAAAAGGCCGTCGAACGCCTGCTCATCGCCATCGAGAAGCGCGAGAAGATTCTCATATACGGCGATTACGACGTGGATGGCACCATGGCCGTCGTCATCTTGAAAACGGTCATCGAACTCTGCGGAAGTCAATGCGAGTTCCACGTCCCGCACCGTTTGCTCGAAGGCTACGGCATGCGCGACGAGGTGATTGAGAAGGCTGCCACCGAAGGCGTCACCCTCATCATCAGCGTCGATACCGGCATACGCGCCTTCGCCGCCGCTGAAACCGCCGAGCGTCTCGGACTCGACCTCATCGTTACCGACCATCATCTTCCGCACGGACAAGGCGTGCCGCTCGCGCTCGCCGTGCTCAATCCCAATCAGCAGGATTGCGCGTATCCGTGCAAAGCTTTGTGCGGCGCAGGCGTGGCCTTCAAAGTCGCGCAGGCCTTGCTGGAGAAGACCGGGCGCGAACGGCTCATCCCGTCGTTCCTGAAAATCGTCGCCATCGCGACCATTGCGGATGCCGTGCCGCTGGTCGGAGAAAATCGTGTCTTCGTAAAGCTTGGACTCGAAGGCCTCAGTCGTCCGGTGAATGCAGGACTCAAGGCGCTCATCGAAATCTGCGAACTAAATCACGGACGCACGTTGACCGCCACCGAAGTCGCCTTCCGCATCGCGCCGCGCATGAACGCCGCCGGACGCATGGACGTCGCCAAAGACGTCATCGAACTCTTTACCGTGAAGGACGCGGTCTTGGCGAAAGAGATCGCCGAGCGTCTCAACAAATTGAATGGCGACCGGCAGCAGGAAGAGGCGCGCATCTCCGACAAGATTCGCCGCCAGGTGGACGACTCCCGCCCCTTGCGCGACTCCTACTGCATGGTCGTGTACGGGGAGAATTGGCATCGCGGCGTCATCGGCATCTGCGCCTCGCGCGTGGTCGATCGCTATTGCCGGCCCGCGCTCGTCATCTCCGTCGATGGCGCGGAAGCGCACGGCTCCGGACGCTCCATCCGTTCCTTCCATCTGCTGGAAGCGCTGGAATCCTGCGCGGATTTGTTCACCCGCTTCGGCGGACACGCGCATGCCGTCGGCTTCGCCATGCCTGCGGAAAATCTGCCCGAACTCGCCGCTCGCATGGATGCCTTCGCCCGCACCAAGCTCACCGAAGCCGACTTCGAGCCCGTGCTGGAGTTCGACGAGGAGCTTCCGCTCCACGAACTGACGCCCGCATTCTGGGAGACGCTCTGTCGACTCGAACCGTTCGGCATGTCGAACCCTTTACCGCGCTTCGTAGCCCGCGGCGTACGCCTCATGCGCGAACCGCGCATCATGAAAGAGAAGCACATCAAGTTGCAGCTCGGGCGGTTCAACGATCCCAACATGAATACGGCAGGCCTCTCCAGAACAATGGACGCGCTAGGCTGGCGCATGGCCGAACGTTTGGAGATTCGCCCCATGCGCGTGAAGGATGTACTCGACATCGCCTTCCACATCGAGCGCAACAATCACGAAGCCTTCGGCGGCACGCTGCAACTCATCCTCAGCGACTTCGATATTCAAAGAGCGGAAGCCAGCGGGGCGTAGCTTTCTGTTCACTCGCGAACACTTCTGTTCACTTCCGAACAACTGAAACACCGCGCCGAATCCCGCCATCGCAATTAACCTCCATCGAATCATCGTGCGGAACTTCGCGACGCCGTGGCGCGTATCTTGCTACGTACTTCATTGCGGCACACGCTCGTCCGAGGCTTCCATGCATTCGTTTCTTTCCGACCTTCGCTTTGCCTTTCGTATGCTTCGCAAGTCGCCCGGATTCACCTTGCTCGCCGTATTGGCCATCGCCCTCGGCATTGGCGCGAACACCGCCATCTTCAGCGTGGTGAATGCCGTGTTGCTCAAGCCGCTGCCTTATGCGCAGCCCGACAGGTTGGTGAATGTCTGGGGCAAGTTCGACAAGGAGGGCATTCCGAAGAACTGGCTTTCGGAGCCGGAATACTGGGACCTCAAGAAGACGAATCAATCGTTTGCCTCCGTAGCCGCCTTCGCGCCCGGCAACGGCGTCAACCTGACGCGCAATTCCGGCGAGCCCTTGCGCGTGACCGCCACCTACGCGACTGCCTCGCTGCTGCCCATGCTCGGCGTTGCGCCTTTGCTCGGACGCACCTACTCGCCCGAAGAAGATGTCCCCGGACGCGAGCAGGTCGTCGTCCTCAGCTATGGCGTATGGAACGCGCAGTTCGGTGGCGACGCCAATATTCTTGGCAAGGAAATCAATCTCGACGGCAAGCCCTACGCCATCATCGGCGTGCTGCCAAAAACTTTTTCTTTCAGCAAGCCTGCCGATGTCTGGCTACCCTTGGCGCTCGACCCCGGCAAGGAACCCGACCGCGGCTCGCACTATCTTCAACTGTTGGGAAAGATGAAGCCCAGCATTTCTCTCGCACAGTCGCAGCAAGACCTCGACCGTTTCGCGCGCTACGAAACCGAACAAGCGCCCGACCTCTATCGCTCAGACAAAGGTTGGGGAGTCTTTGCCCGTCCGCTGCAAACAGAAGTGGTCGGCAAAGTTGCTGACCCCTTGCGTGTGCTGCTCGGAGCCGTGTTGCTGGTGTTGCTCATCGCCTGCGCCAATGTGGCGAACTTGCTGCTGGTGAAAGCCTCTTCGCGACAGCGCGAGATTGCGATTCGCTCGGCACTCGGCGCATCCCAATCGCGTCTAGCACGACAACTGCTCACCGAGGCCGCTCTGCTCTCCGCAATCGGCGGAGTCGTCGGCCTGGTCTTCGCCCTTATCGGGACGAAGATGCTCGTCGCCATCGCGCCCGCCTCATTGCCGCGCCTCGCCGACATTCATGTGGATGCCACCGTCCTCGCCTTCACCGCTGCGGTCACGCTGCTCACCGGAATTTTATTCGGACTCGCGCCCAGCCTTCACGTCATGCGCACCGACCCCAACCAATCGCTCAAGGACGGAGGCAAGGGAAGTTCCGGCGTAAGCTCGCAACGCGCTCGCTCGGTGCTCGTCGTGTCGGAGATGGCGCTTGCCCTCGTTCTACTCGTCGGCGCGGGCCTGCTCATTCGCAGCTTCCAACAATTGATGCAGGTCGATCCCGGCTTCCGCGCCGACCACCT
>JBBRZF010000172.1:0-7231 GCA_038236965.1 Terriglobales bacterium
CTCCCGACGCGATAGCAGTCAGTGTACTTGAGCGGTGATTCTTGGCCATCCCCAGCGACTCCTACAAAATTTAACTGAGTGCGCGGAGTGTACTTGAGCGGTGATTCTTGGCCATCCCCAGCGCAGTCGATGGCTTCGTTGAAACTCTCCTTAGTGGGTTGTCGCCGAGCACTTAGTAACATCGATATGGGTCAGATTACCCCACGCATCGACCGCGAAACTCTGCCCGGCACTATTCCCGGCTTCGTCGACGCTGGGGATGGCCAAGAATCACCGCTCAAGTACACTGTTACGTAGCAGAACGGAAGGCACTTCCGAGCTGGGGATGGCCAAGAATCACCGCTCAAGTACACTATATCCATCAGAGTCCCAGTAGGGCAAGATGCTGGGGATGGCCAAGAATCACCGCTCAAGATGGAGCAGCGCGTGTCCAGAGTGCAATCGACGCTGCCAATGGAATCAACTATGTAACGCTCGCACAGTATCGACTGCAGAGAGTTTTGAAGTCGGGTCTTTTCCGCCCCGCTCTTCAACTTGTCCACTTTCTTCTGAAGGTCCGAGAGACCCTGCTTTAGGTTCTTGGCGCAAGATACTTTCGTTCCAACATGGGCAGGTTTATGACGCCCGACCCGCTGCTCAACAGTGGTCGTCCTGATAATCCTCAGACGTGGAATCGGTACTCCTACACGCTGAACAACCCGCTGAAGTTCGTCGATCCGACTGGACTGTACGAATGGGCCGCCAATACCTGTGCGGGCGACGATAAGAAGTGCAACAAGCAGTACCAGCAAAATCAGCAAAAGTTCCGAGACGCGTTGACCAACATTGAAAAGGCCCGCGATTCATTCAAGAAAGGGTCGAAGGAGTACACCCGGCTCGACGCTGCGCTGAAGGCGTATGGCAAGGAGGGCGAAGCCAATAATGTGAGTGTGGGTTTCGGCGCAGTGAAGAACGGAGCAGCGGAAACCATACCGATGAACAACAACACATCTTGGATGGTGCGGTTCGATACCAGCAAGATCACGGGCGGCTCCGTCGATTGGGCCTCAGCTTCCGGACACGAAGGAACTCACGTGGACGACTTCGGTATGCCGATGGGTGACTTCATGAAACAGTCGCCATTCTCGATGGAGTATCGCGGCTATGAAACGTCGGCGTGGACGGCACAAGGTCTCGGAGCAGGCAATCTAAGCTTCAGCGGAAATGTGATCTGGAACAGTAGCTGGGCAGCAGTACAGAGACGCAACCACACAACCCGTTGCCGAATTAGGAGACGACCTAGATGAAGCTGTTAAACACCACTGCCGTTCTCCTGCTGTGCTCGGGGATGTTAGTGGGTCAAAACAAACCCGGAGCCGAACAGCAAATGAAAGTTGCTCCGCCATCGGTCGCCGCAGCCGCAGTTCCCCTTTACCCGCCACTGGCACGTATGGCGCGGATCGAAGGGGTCGTCCATGTGAAAATTACAACGGATGGGCACAAGGTAATCGCCACACAGCCCGAGGACGGTCACAAGATGTTGGCAGCGGCGGCTGAGAGTAACGCCAAGACATGGGAGTTCGCGACTCACGAGCCGACCACGTTTACAGTTACGTACCAGTACAAACTCGTCGCTGAGTCGAAAGAGAATCCCTACGGCCCCACGGTAATCCTGCGACTGCCAACTGAAGTTGAAGTTATTACGACACCTATCTTCATCAGTGACCCTGCGCCCGATCCCAGACCGGACACGCGGAGGAAACAAAAATCAGACAATAGCCTTCTTCACGAGAGTCTCCATGCCGAGGGACTGCAAAAGTGACGCGCCGCTAACACACGACGATGTGATAAGGCTTGTTCCAAAATCACAACAAAACCCCTCCCGGAGTCGCCTCTGGGAGGGTTCTTTCTTTAGCTGCGAATCTGGAAATCGAGCCGCCCCGGAGGGCAGCTCGTGTGGTTGAAGGGTTAATCTTGCGCCTGGTAATCGACTGTCATCTCGGCGATGCGATCAATAAGTTCTTCACGGCGAGGGTCGCCAGCGGGAAGCTGGTCGGCTTCGATGCCGAGGGCTTCAATCTCTGTGAGGAGCTCCGTCATCATCGCTGGGGTGAAGACCAAGGAAGATTTCCAGAATGTCTTGAACTCCGCTGCCAAAATCGCAGACCAGTTTGGTAAGACCACCAATGTGTCGTTGTTCTCCCACGCTGGCGACGTCGATGGCCCGGTTTTCCATGACGCGTCAGGACATGCAACGCAGTTTACTCAAGGTGAGCTATCGAATCTTAAAGTCAATTGGGGAGCGAACTCGACGGCTTCATTCTACGGATGCCGGCTGACTCACCACGTCCACATCCTGGAGATGAACGGCGACAGCTACCGTCTGAAACAGAGCCGCCGCAAACGGGAACCACCCTCCTGCCGGTAACAGCGGCTCAACCCACTCCACCCCGTCCGCCGAACGCGCTGCGGGGGAACAGGGCCTCTTCCGCTACGCTCCAGAGCCCCTGTTCCCCCGCAAATCCCTGCTTTACCGCCAACTCCACTGGTCTACTTTTACTCCGCTACACTGGTCTACTTTTACTCCGGCCTTGACACCGTGACACTTTCGCAGTGGACCTGCTCCTGCGAGGAGCCAACTCCTACGACGTGGCAAAGATGTTGGGGGACACAATCGAAACTGTCGAAAAGCACTATCTGCCTTTCGTCCGCGAGCTGAGGGAGAGAGTACGGTCGATAATGGAAAGCGGACGGGAATGGAAGAGCTCGCTCGCTTGGCTGAGGCTGCTGGTCATTCCGAAACAAATGATTCCGCAAATTGCGATCTCGACAAGCCAACCGCGTAATTGCGTCACACCCGCGTCACAATCCCGCCTTCCAATTACGCGAATTGTTGCAAACAAAGAAGATGTCAATCGCCGGATCTGTAAGCCGAATTCTGTCCAGCGGATTGCTCCACCAGGACGGTCATTCCTCTAGGCCACGCATCGCTAGGTGGCTCAAGCGACCTACCCGGAGGTTTGACGGACCGAGCCAGTCCGTGTTGCAGGCGAACCCGCAACTTCCTCCCTATTTGGTCTTGCTCCGTGTGGGGTTTGCCATGCCCCGTGCATTACTGCGCGGGCGGTGCGCTCTTACCGCACCTTTTCACCCTTACCCCGACGCTTGCGCGCTAAGGCGGTATATTCTCTGTGGCACTTTCCGTCGCATAACCCTTGAAGGTCAGCTCCCGGACGTTATCCGGCACACTGCTCTACGGAGTTCGGACTTTCCTCTTCACCTGTGGCGCAGCCTGGGAAACCCAGCGTTCGCAACCGCAAAGCGACCGTCCGATCCGGCGATCAACTCCTCGATTATATAGATGTTTTGCGTCTGCTGGGGGTGCCAACGCGTATAGATACTGCGGCCCGGCGAAGCGGATGCGCTCTGCTAGACTTGAAGCAAGTACCCAATGAACATTGCGGAATCCATTCGAATCGCCTTGCAATCCCTGTGGGCCAACAAACTACGGTCTGTGCTCACGCTGCTGGGCGTGGTGATCGCCGTGGCGTCCGTGATCGCGGTGGTCACGTTCGTGAATGGCATCAACGGGTACGTTGCGGAGAAGATATTCAACCTTGGCGCGGATGTCTTCATCGTCAGCAAGATGCCGAACGTCATCACCAACGCCGATGAATTCATTGAGGGACAAAGGCGCAAAGACATTACGTTCGACGATTACCGGGCGGTAGCTGAATCCTGCAACGCGTGCCGCGCGCTTGGGGCGGCGATCAGTTCCTCCGGCGGTAAAGTGAAGTTCAGCGAGCAGAGTACGGCGGACACGACCATTCGTGGTTGGACGCCGAGCATGGGCGTCATCTACGATCTCGACCTTATCGCCGGACGCTACCTGACGGATGCTGACGTAAATAATTCGAGCAACGTCGCCATCATCGGACACGACATTCTCGACAACGTGATGGGCGCTGTCGATCCGCTGGGCAAAGAAATCCATGTGAATGGACGCGTGTATCGCGTGATTGGCGTTGGCAAGCAAGAGGGAAAGACGCTGGGGCAGAGTCGCGATAATTGGGTGATCATCCCCATCTCCACCTGGTTCACGCAATTTGGCACGCACAACAGCATACGCATTTGGGGCAAGGCCTACGGCGTGGGAACTCCGCTGGAGACCGCGCTAGACCAGGTTCGCGTGGTGATGCGCTCGCGACGGCACGATGCTCCCGGTAAGGCCGACAGTTTTTCTGCCGACACGAATTCGAGTTTCCTGAGCATCTGGTCGAATCTTAGCGGCACGTTCTTTATCGTGGTCATCGCCATCGCGTCGATTGCGCTGTTGGTCGGCGGCATCGTCATCATGAATATCATGCTGGTTTCCGTAACCGAGCGCACGCGCGAGATAGGCGTGCGCAAAGCCATGGGAGCACGCAGTGCGGATGTGTTGCGGCAGTTCCTCATCGAGTCGAGTACGCTGTCACTTGTTGGCGGAATCATCGGAGTGATACTGGGCGTCGCATTGGCAAAAACAGTTACGTACCTCATCGGAATGCCTTCCTCCATCGAGCTGTGGTCCGTCGTTGCCGCGCTGCTTCTGGCCGGCAGCGTTGGAGTCTTCTTCGGTGTTTATCCTGCGAAACAGGCGGCAAAACTCGACCCCATCGCAGCATTACGTTTCGAGTTGTAGGCGGATAGGAAGCAGATATGGCGGCAGAACGCGGTTACCGGGAAGCTGTTCGGATGGCACTGGATACCATCGTCAAGAACAAGATGCGCTCCGGGTTGACCGTGCTCGGAATCGTGATCGGCGTGATGACCGTCATCGGAATTTCGTCGGTGGTTCGCGGACTGAATGCCAATGTGCAGGGCGTGGTGCAGCAGATGGGTTCGAACATCATCTTCGCCTTCCACATGCCGCCTATCGTATTCGGACGACCATCGTCGGAGATGCTGAGTCGTAAGGAACTGACCTACGAAGACGCCATGGCCATGCGCGACCTTCCACACGTGAAGGTGGTCAGCACCGGCATTCGTTATTTCCTGCCCCAGTTCGGTACCGGCACTTACTCGGTGAAATACAACGGGCGCAAGGCCAGCAATACGATCCTCGAAGGCGATACCTACACGGCGGCTGAGGTGTTCGATGTAGGTTCCACCAAGGGACGCTGGTTCACGCAGAACGAAGAAGAGAATCGCGCGAACCTCATCGTGCTGGGACACGACACGGCGGAAGAACTTTTTGGCGAGACTGATCCCATCGGGAAAGAAATCAATATCGAAGGACAGCTTTTCAGCGTGGTCGGCGTCGCCGAAAAGAAAAAGGGATTCAGCGGTGGGCAGAATCCTGAAGACAACATCGTCTTTTTTCCTTACACGACGTTCCACAAACTGCATCCCGAACTGAAGCAGAACTGGATAAGCGTCAAGGCCACTTCGCAGGACGATGTGCCTAAAGCCATTGACGAGATGCGCGATTTGCTGCGGCGTCGCCGCAAACTTCATCCCGACCAGATGGACAATTTTGAAGTCTTCAGCCAGAACTTGCTGCTCGATGTTTGGAACCAGATCACCGGAGGCGTCTTCATCTTCATGTTCGCGGTCTCGAGCGTGGGACTGATCGTGGGCGGCGTGGGCGTGATGAACATCATGCTGGTGTCGGTCACGGAGCGAACGAGGGAGATTGGCATACGCAAGGCCATTGGCGCGCGCAGGGGCGACATACTTTTCCAGTTCACGCTCGAGGCGGTTACGCTGACTTTTATCGGCGGAGCCATTGGCTTAGTTCTCGGTGGACTGGTCACGGCGCTGGTGCCGCTTGCGTTCCCATCGCTTCCGGCTACGATGTCCGTTGAGTGGTCGGCGACGGCGCTGATTGCGTCCGGAGTGATTGGTCTGGTCTTCGGGATTTATCCGGCATGGAAGGCCGCGAATCTCGACCCCATTGAAGCCCTGCGATACGAATAACGTTTCGCTGATAAACGTTGGCTGATAACGTCCGCTGATTTGGTAAGCTGAATCTCGCCGATGCTCGCTCTCTTTTTCAGAATCGTTTCCGCCGCTTTCGCGCTGCTCGCGCTTGGCGGACTTGCGTATCTGCTGCTCACGCTGTGGAGTCTGCGCCGATACGCGATGAGTCGCACGGCGGCACCGGATTTCACTCCGCCAGTTTCCATGCTCAAGCCGCTCAAAGGCGTGGACCCGGCGATGTACGAGGCGTTTCGCAGTCATTGCCTGCAGGACTATCCGGCTTTCGAAATCATCTTCGGAGTGAACGAGGCCGCCGATCCCGCTGTGGCGGCGGTTAACAGGTTGAAGGAAGAGTTTCCGGAACGGCGTATCGAACTCATCGTATGCCCGGAAGTGTTCGGTGCGAATCGCAAGGTGAGCAACCTGATGCAGATGGCGAAGACTGCGCGCTACGAATATCTGCTCATCAATGACAGCGACATCTTTGCGCCGCCGGATTATCTGCGCGAGGTGATGGGGCGCTTCGCCGAAGAACAGGTTGGAATGGTTACGGCGCTCTATCGTGGAGTTGCGGCCGCAACTTTCGGTTCGCGGCTGGAGGCGCTCACCATCAGCACCGACTTCGCTGGCGGCGTGCTTTGCGCTATGCAGATCGATAAGGGACTGCACTTCGCTCTTGGTTCCACGCTGGCCATCTCTCGCAAGGCGCTGAACGACATCGGCGGATTCGAGCCGCTGCTCAATCATCTGGCCGACGATTACGAACTCGGCGCGCGCAGCTCGAACGCCGGGTACACGGTGGCAATGGCGAACACCGTGGTCGAAACGCATCTGCACGACTACAGCTTCGGGCAGATGTTCGAGCATCAACTTCGCTGGGCGCGCACTATGCGCGATGCCCGCAAGGGCGGATACGCGGGCGTGCTGTTTACGTTCGCGCTGCCGTGGGCGGTGATGGCGGTTCTGTTCTCTAGGGGAAATATGTGGGCGTGGACGCTGCTCGGGGTTGCCGTCACGGTGCGGATGATTGCGGCGTATGCGCTCTGCGAACTTCTGAGCGACCGCCGCACGATGCGCGATCTGTGGCTGGTGCCGGTACGAGATTTTGTAGGATTGGTGGTTTGGTTTGCGAGTCACGTAGGAAACACAATCGTTTGGCGTGGAGAGCGGTTTACGTTGAAGGATGGGAAACTTAGGCGCGCTTGAGTGGCTTCTCTCCTTGCGGGGGATTGCCATTCCCCCCATACTTCTTTGTGTTTTCTAAAATCCTTGTTTTCTTTTGCGCAAGAGA
>JBBRZF010000173.1:0-7177 GCA_038236965.1 Terriglobales bacterium
GCCCTGATCGCGGGCCCCACACCAGAAGTGATCCGTGCCTTCCTTCCAGCCGTATAGAATTGGCTCGTACTGACGTTGATAATCGGAACGTCCGAGCGTGAACGTGTTCTTGGCCCAAATGACGAAGGTGGACCAGTGGCCGCCCGCCTCGCGGAACGCCTTCTGCAGCGTCGGCAACTCCGACGACGACATGCAGAGGTAAATGGCGCCTTTGGTCACGGCGAGAAGATTGACGCATGCGTCGTAGAGAAACCGTTCGAAGTCTGCGCCCAGATTGTCGTTGGCGATCTTGCGATGTGTCGCGCCGTAGTTCACGTTATATGGAGGATCTGACCAGACCATATCGGCCAACCCGCCGCCCAAAACCTTCTCCACATCAGAGATCTGCGTGGCGTCGCCACACAACAAACGATGATCACCAAGGATCCATACGTCACCGGGCACGGTGACCGCAGACTCTTGCTGCTCCGGTACCGCGTCCTCGTCAGTGAGCCCCTCGTTCGTCGATTCCGGTTCCGCGAGGATTCCTGTAAGCTCCGCGTCGGAGAAGCCGATCAGCGACAAGTCGAAACCATCCACTTCGAGCGATTGCAGTTCAACCCGCAGCATCTCCGCATTCCAGCCCGCATTGAGTGGAAGCTGATTATCTAGGATTACCAGCGCGCGCCGCTGGGTCTCGCTGAGATGATCCAAAACAATGACAGGCACTTCTGTCATGCCCAGTTTTCGTGCAGCCCGCAGGCGGGCGTGGCCGGCGATGATCACGCTGTCCACGCCGATCAGGATTGGCGAGGTCCACCCGAACTCCTTGATCGATGCGGCGATCTGCGCCACCTGCTCTTCCGAGTGTGTGCGCGAATTCATCGCGAAAGGGATCAGCGTGTCAACCGGCCACGTCACTACCTGCAGGTTCGTCATACGCTTTTGGTTTGGGCGGGCTTGTCGAACAGGCCAAGCTCATTGTGTACGCCGACAATCTTTCCGATCATCGGAACAACGACAGCGACCAGCTTCTCCCAAGAGAGGCCGGAGCTGAGTTCGTTGCTCGCACCGTAGGCGGACTTGAGGACGTCGAGAACAAGGTCAAGCTTGTGTTTGCCCAGGCCCGGCAATGGGATTGCTTCCTCGACAGCTTTGACTGCAGTCATAAGCAATGGAAAGATCTTGAGGATGATTTTGAGTGTATTCATGAGGTTTTGCTCCAGCGAAAAATCCGGGGCGGCTCGCAACGAGACGCGCCCCGGTTCAGGGGGAAGAAACTAGCTCGTCACCTTCGGCTGCGACTGGTTGACGGTATTGGCGATCGCCGTGGTGGCAGAAGTCAGCGCCTGGACGATCTGTTGCAGAGTGGCGAGCACCGGCGTGATGGTTGCGTCCACCTGCTTGGCGACGGCTGCGGCGACCGCCTGCGCATCAACGCTCACGCCGGCAGCACTCACGTCGATGGCGCGATTGGCGGGCACTGCGCCAGCCGTGAGATTCGCACCAGCGCCACGCGTCACCGGATTCAACTCGTCGGTCCACAGAGCATCGGCGGCGATGTCGGCGTGGCGAATGGCCTGCTTGCCGACCATGTTGGCAGTCTCGACCGCATTCTGCAGCGCCTCCGATGCGATCTGGTTCAGCCGCGTCTGTTCGACGAGCGACTGGCGCGCGGCCTGGATGTCCAGATCCTGGTACACATCGTAGGTGCGCTTGATGTTGGCATACGTGACCCGTTGATTCTCGTTGTGGGCTCCGCTGCCGGTGGCGTTGGCGTTCTTGAACGCTTCGTCCGTGCCGGTCTCGAATTCTCGTTCGCCCTGATTGGGCGTGGCTACTTCGGGCATGTTCATTTTCTCCTTGTTTGTTTTGAGGACTACTTCTGTTACTTCGGAATCAGGTGGTAACGGAGCTGGATGATGTCGCTTGCCTGCGGTGCCTGCGCCGAGGTGAAGACAACATTTTGCGCCACCACCGTGTAATCGTCGGGAGACGCCATCAACAGACCGTTGCGATAAACGGCCATCGACGTCGCCTCGAAATTTGTATCGGGAATTGCGAAGACCAGCACCTGCGCATCGCAGCGGGTGACGACGGTCTTTTCCGCCGGATGCAGGACGATGGGCGGCGGCACGACTGTGGTCGCATTGAGAACCGGAGTGCCGCCGGTTCCTACGTCGAGCACCAGTCCTTGTCCCAGCGCAACCATCGACACGGACCCGTTCGGCATTACCATCAAGACGAACGGAGTGCCCGGCGGAAACGCTGTCGGAACCAGCCAACGGAGCATCTGTGCCGGGACCTGCGTGATCTGCGGCGCTTGGGCGGTTGCCGCGCACGCGACAAGCACAAGTGCAAAGAGCCGAGTCATCTTAAACATATTGCGTAGCTCCTTGATAGGTCCAAAGTGGACGCATACCCCGCCGGCAGGAGTAAGTCCAGGTCGCGCAAGAAGCCCGTGCGCTTCGCCACAGCCGCCCGCCACTTGCGCATGTAGACGCGATGGGTGCACTTCTTGCACTTCCCGCATCGGCAAGTAATTTTCAATTCACGTCCTCCCACGGCACACGGCGCGCGGCAGCCGTCTCTGAAATAGATTGGCCGGTCTCGGCAAGCACAGCTTCCTCGCCTGTGAGGTTCGCCATGCGCCGCAGGATCACGTCGCAATAAGCCGGCGAGATCTCGCAGCCATACCCCGAACGGCCCAGCACGTGCGCCGCGGCCATCGTTGTTCCCGAGCCCATGAATGGATCGAAAACCGCGTCGCCAGCATCCGTGAAAGCATTCACGAAGAACTCCACCAGCGCGCGCGGGAAGGGCGCGGAATGCGCTCCCTGGCTGCTCTCCGTCTTCACCTCAATCACATTGCTCGGACGAGCCAGGCCGGTGTGACGGCCATCCGAATCGGCCGCGCCTGGCTTCGCTGCCGCACCTCCACGAGCGCCGGCACCAAACAACCCGCTGCCGGAAGTGGACGTCGGGTTGTCCGGCGAGTACTCGAAGCAATCGTCCGATGCGTGACTCACCGCCTCTGCAAAGAACTTGATCTGCTGCTGCTTCGCGAAGTGGTACACAGGCTCCGATGCGTTCTTAAATCTGTTGGTCCACACTCCAGGCACGCCGTTGTCGGTCTTGCGCCAGCAGAACTCATCCACGAGCCGCCAGCCCCATTGACGCTTGTGTGCAATCGCGAGGTCCATCACATACAAGTGCCTTTCACCCTCTTCGGAGTGAGCTTTGATGTTCAGGAAGTAGGAACCATCCGCTGCCAGGATGCTGTCCAGCCCTGCGGCGACCGCGCGGAACCACTCGACATATTCATCGGGTGCCACCGGCTTGAACCCGCTCGTTGTGTCATAAGCTCGCCGCGTGGCGTAAGGCGGCGACGTGACAACCACGTTGGCCTGTTTGCCCGCCATAAGTTTCAGGAGCACCCCGGCGTCCCGGCAGTCGTCACAAATTAGGCTGTGCTTTCCGATCAACCACAAGTCACCCTGTTGCGTAACCGGCTGAGCGGGAGGCTCTGGAATTTCTTCTTCAACATCCTCCGCCGGCGCCTCGAGTTCACCACTGGTCAAGAGTGCGATGAGTTCCTGGTCAGAGAAGCCAACGACCGACAGGTCGAAGCCATCCCCCTGAAGCGACGACAACTCAACCGCCAGCATCTCTTCGTTCCAGCCTGCATTGGTCGCCAGCTTGTTGTCCGCGATGATAGCCCAACCGCGCAAGATCCGCGTAGTCTCTGACTTCGCCACTGTCCACCAGCTCTTGGAACTTGATGGCGAGGGCCATTAGCTGTGTGATTCTGGGAATCCGCGGTCGGAGTCCTGGGTTCGAGATCGAGCCCGGCTGCCCACCTTGGCCGCTTTCGCGGCGACGCTGGCGGACAGGCTGCGTCACCTCGACCTGGATTGCCCCATCCGCTCTCGGTTCGTATGCGGCTGTCGTTAGCTCTTTCCTTGGCATAGTTCCTTTGCTCCAGCACTGCGGAAGTTCACGGTCACCTTGCCGGTCCGACCGTCGTATCCAACTTTGGCGACCAGCGTATGAAATCATTTGTTCCTGCTCCTTCGCGGTCAGCGAGGACCAGACGGCATCGAATTCGGCCAGCATACGGCGGAGGTCCTCGGCGTTGACGTGATCTGTGTCGAGTCCCGTTCGCTCAAACGCAAGTTCCGCCAGTCGCCGCTCTGCCGACTCGATCTCGCACTGGATACCGGCTGCATCACCAGGGAACGGATGAGCCAAATCATGGAACTGATCTGGCTTGCGCCGGACATTCAGCAGGAAATTCTGGAGTTTCCGCCGAACACGTCGGGACGATTTCCGATCAGCGAAGTCGCGGTGCGCCGGGTGGCCGGAAGTCTGGGCTGGGCCGAACAACGGGAGCTGTGGCGTTGTATGAAGCAGCAGAGCTACTTGGAATGAAGGCGTCAGAAATTGCAGGGTCGACACCAGTCCGGTCTAACGCCCCGCTCCAATCAACTCGATGTTCATTGCCGCAGCCATGCGCAACTACGAGGCAGAGGCTGGAAAGTACGCGGCCTCGACGTTGAAGGGCACTATCGTGCCACCGAGCAATCGGCCATTTCGGAATGTTCTACGCAGCTATCATGTTTTTTCGATGGCATGTTTGATTGCTTGTGGCTGTCATTAGCAATCTCCACCGGCAGGTGTCTCGCGCAGGCGCACGGGGCTATATCCAAATCAGCATCTTGCTCCGCATCCTCCAAGGTCTCATTCGCAATGGTGGAACCCCTCTGCAGTTTCCTAGACGGAATCCCTGCTTCAAACATTTGCGTGTTGAACGCAGCAAAATCATCATCGCCCTGTTCGCCGGTGCTCGCATTCGACTGGCTGGGAGGCGAAACCAGATGCTGATCGATAGCGTGGAACATCGCCCACTGGATCTTCTCCATCAGGATCCGCAAGGCCACTTCCGGCCTCTTGATGATGCTACTGCCAAGCCTCGATACGTGCTCGCAGAACACCATCTCGCCGATTTGCACCAAGTCCACTGCATCCACCGAACCGTTCGGCATGTACAGCTTTTGAGCCATCTTTCGAATGGCGACGTGACAATCTTCCACTGTCTTGGGCACCGTAACCCCCAGGCTACTGCGATAACTTCGTTTGTATCTTTGCACATGCTCACTGCCATACCTCCGGGTGAGTGAAGTTTCGGGCAGAGCCGTCAAGTGGTTTGGCAATGCTCTGTTCCAATAACCGCTGCCGGGCTTGAGAGCAGTCCCGCGAGAAGTTCTGGTCGCGCTTGTAAGTCCATTTGGGGTGAAGTTTGTTCCACTGTTCGCGCAGCAGCTTCCATGACAGTAACTGATCGGCCGACGACCAGAACATTGCCAACTTGAGGTGCTTGTCGCTCATAGAGCGGTGGCGGCGTCCGAAATACTTTAGCCGGATATCGCGATAGAGAGCGGACACTTCCCGCGGACTCATCGCCGGGTCGATGACCATGTGTACGCGCGTCAGTGCGGGAACGCCTCCTCTTGTAACGTGGTGGGTGGACTCGGGAACAGGTGGCGTCGCGCCGGTGAGTATAAAAGTGGTCGTGTCCCCTTTCGTCCAACGATATTGCGCCGAGAGCGTTTCCGAAAGGTAGCGCAACCGGCCCAGAATACCTTTGCTCGAAACCAGGATCCGGTGCACTTCATCGGTCCCGGGGGTTGCATAGTTCAAGATGTCAAAGCCATTGTTTACGATGTTGTTGCTTCCGACGAAGATCGCCCCGGCCGCTATCTCTTCTGGAGACGCATAGACCTTCAGCCACGGTTTGACTTCCTGGCGGCGCGTCAGAATGTCGAACCAACGGTCCAACCGATCGGCGGTCAGCAGTTTGCCGCGCAGGGCACGTTTACGAAATTCGATAACCGAAGCATCTTTGTTGGCCTCGATGGCAACCAGTTGGGAGATTGCTTCGGCGCGCAGGGAAGAAGACTCGGTGGCGCTGCGAATCCGCGGCGCCGCGCCTCGCACGGCATCCCGCCACTGCCCGACCAATACCGCCGCTTGCATGGGCGTACGCCGGCCGCGTTTAAAGTCTTCGGCAATGCCCTGGGTTTCCAGCAGGTTCCATTCGCTGTCGCCTAGCGGCGGCCAATCCAGGCAGGCCTCAACCGCAAGGCGCTGGATATTGGCAGTGGGGGGAGTGGTCAAAGGCTCCCAAGCAAGATCCGAGGCGGGACGATCGGCGAACTTTTGTTTCTTCATTTGGAAATATTGTACTCAATCGAAAGCGTGGACGCAATACGGTATCACTACAAAACTGCTGTATCACTTTACGAACTGTTAAACCGGTGGTCGCGCTTATAGAGCATGAACACCCTAATAGACAATTCCCTATTAACGGCTCGCGATGTCGCGTCGAAACTGAAGATCTCTCGCGCCCTGGCCTACCGTTGGATGCAGGACGGCACGCTGCCGGCACTTCGATCTCCAATCGGACGCGTGGTCCGGGTACCGGGCGCGGCGCTGGAACAGTGGATCGAGAGAAATACCCGCGCCTTCAACGGCGGAGCGCATCATGAGTAGCGCCACGGTTTGTGAGTCGAGGGCCACAAAGCGCCAAACGCGGAACGATATGGATACCATCGGCGTCTACGCCTGCCAACAAGCATCCTGCCGGGCAAGCCTGTTGGTTGCCAGCGGCTGTTTCAGCTCAGATGACTGGGAAGATCTACGCCAGGAAATGGTTCTCGACTACCTCCAAAGGTCCCCGAAATTCGATCCTTCGCGCGGCGACTGGCATGGTTTTGTTCGCGGCGTGATGCGGAATCAAGCATCCGATCTCGTCATGAGTGTGCGTCGTCGTGGGAAGGTGCTACTCGGTGCGGATTTGATTGATCGGGAGGATGCAAGCGATTCCGATCCGCTTGATTTTCTTGATACTCGCCCGTCCACTTGCGAGCTGGATGCGTTGCACGTCCGTATCGATGTGAGGAGGATAATCCAAACACTTCCACCCCAACTTCAGTCGCTGGCGGTGATGCTTGGCCAATCGCCGACACAGCAGGTATGCAAGCGCCTACGAAGATCGCGTTCTCAAGTGTGTCAGATGATAAGGCAGATTCGGAAGATCTTTGTTCGGGCAGGCTTCTCGCCCGAAGATGCCGGGCGCTTTTTTGAGCCAGGGGACCGAGGTAGATATGCATACCGCCCCAGGTGGAGGCGCCAATGA
>JBBRZF010000174.1:0-7137 GCA_038236965.1 Terriglobales bacterium
ACGTTATGAACCACAATGCCGCCAGCGAAGTCGAGCACGCCCCACTGCGCCAACAATCCGCCGCCCCAGACCATGTGAATGAATGGGAAGTAGATCAGGAACAGCCATCCGGTAAGGAACAGCATGTAGGCCTTGAACGTGATTCGGTTTGCGAACGCGCCGGTGATCAAGGCCGGCGCGATGATGGCTGACATCAATTGATAGGCGATGAAGACGACGGCGGGAATGCTGTCGTTGGCAAACGAGGGCGTGGTCGGTGTGATGCCGCGCAGGAACGCGAGATCCAGGTTGCCGATAACGCCGTGAACGTCGCCGCTGAAGCAAAGCGAGTAACCGCAGACAAACCAGATCACGGTCGTCCAAGCGACCGAGACGAAACTCTGCATCATGATGGTCAGGACGTTCTTGCGTCCGACCAGTCCGCCGTAAAAGAATGCCAGGCCCGGCGTCATGAACATGACCAGCGCGCAGCAAACCAGCATGAAACCTGTATTACCAGTGTCGAGGTGAAGCACGTGGAGCCTCCAGAGAGGAACGGAATGAATGCGCTAACGCGACGGAGATAAAAGGGGACAGATGATCGCGATGAAGCGGAATTGCGCATGAAAAGAGTAACTGGAGGATGGCCGAAGACTCGGTGACTTGTCTCACGGGAGAAGGTGATGTTACGCGGGCAAAAAAGTAAGGAGCGGCTCTAGGCCGCTCCTCAATGCTGCAAGTATTGCTGGATGGCGAAGCAATCTTGCCATCACCCACAGAAATTACACGATGCCCTGGTCCATCATTGCGGAGGCGACCTTCAGGAAGCCAGCGATGTTGGCGCCGTTCACCAGATTGCCAGGCGTGCCGTATTCTTCGGCCGTGTCGTAGCAGTTCTTGTGGATGGCGATCATGATGTTATGGAGTCTGTCATCGACTTCTTGACGAGTCCAGTTGATACGCATGCTGTTCTGCGCCATTTCGAGTCCAGAGGTTGCGACTCCACCGGCGTTGGCAGCCTTGGCAGGACCGTACATGATCTTGGCATCCAGGAATGCCTTGGTGGCTTCCAGGGTGCTAGGCATGTTGGCGCCTTCAGAGACGACCGTGACTCCGCCCTTAAGCAGATTCTTGGCATCGTTGATGTTGATTTCGTTCTGCGTGGCGCTCGGGAAGGCGCAATTGGCCGGGATGGCCCAAAGCGGATTGAAGTCGCCCCCGGTTGCCTTGATGAACTGAGCGGACTTGTATTTGTCTGCGTATTCGCTGACGCGACCACGACGGACGTTCTTCAGTTCCATGATGTAGGCAAGCTTTTCGCGGTCGATGCCGTCTTTGTCATAGATGACGCCGTCGGAATCGGAGACCGTGACCGGCTTCGCGCCGTAATCAAGCAGCTTCTCGATGGTGTACTGCGAAACGTTGCCGCTGCCGGAGACGAGGCAAACCTTGCCTTCGAGCGAATCGTTACGCGAGTTCAACATTTCAGACGCGAAGTAAACGCATCCGTAACCGGTTGCTTCCGGACGAATCAGCGAACCGCCCCAGGCCAGAGCTTTGCCCGTGAGCACGCCCGTAAATTCATTCCGCAGGCGCTTGTACTGACCGAACATGTAACCGATCTCGCGTCCACCTACGCCGATGTCGCCAGCCGGTACATCCGTGTCGGGGCCGATGTGGCGCTGGAGCTCAGTCATGAAGCTCTGACAGAAGCGCATTACTTCGTTGTCGCTCTTGCCTTTAGGATCGAAGTCCGAACCGCCCTTGCCGCCGCCCATCATCAGGGTGGTGAGCGAATTCTTGAATACCTGCTCGAAAGCGAGGAACTTCAGGATGCCGAGGTTGACCGAGGGATGTAAGCGCAAGCCGCCCTTGTACGGGCCCAGCGCGCTATTCATTTCGATGCGGAAACCACGGTTGACCTGAACATTGTTTTTGTCATCAAACCAGGGAACGCGGAACATCAGGACGCGTTCGGGCTCCGTGATGCGCTCCAACAGCTTTGCTTTCTGGAATTCCGGATGCTTCGCAAGTGCCGGACGGAGTGAATCCAATACTTCTACGACGGCCTGGTGGAATTCGATTTCGCCAGCGTTCTTCGCTTTTACAAGGTTGATTACATCGTTGACGTACGTGTTCGAAGTGGTTACTTCGGGCTGTGTGGTTGTGAGAGTACCCATATAAAAACCTCCGGGGTATTTAGAACCTTATGAATTGTATGCTTCCAGTATTGATTATTGGTTTTACAGGTGAGGTGAGGAGTCGAGGTACAGATTTGAAGATTCTGTTCACAAAACATCACTTCACTAGCGAATGGGGCGATTAATCCTTATAGCTGTAGTGGGCAAACGTCTCTTCTTCGGAAGGTTTCGCTACGGAGCTTTCAATCTTCCGCATATCCTCGCGAAACTCCATGCTGCGCCAGCGGGCCACTGCAGCCTGCTTTTCTATGTCGCCATGTCCATCGCAGAGTGGGCACGAGACGGTGTTCCCATTTTTATCAGGTGTAATCATGGGGTGCTCCTTTGGCTGCCTGTTACCTTGCCAGCCTGAGTTCGATCCCTACTGATTGATGCGTAAAGAAACTGCCCGGAATCCTTACTGATACCTTGATACACGGGGCCCGAAGATCCTTAGTCGTCGTGTACCGGTGAAGATACTCGAATGGGAGCAATTTAAAATCCCGGACGGGCATGCAGCAAGGTTGTGGGTCACTTTGCAACGTGATGTGTCTCGGAAATAACCACAGTTTTTGTGATGAACGTGGGTTCGGAATCGGCCAGCATAGCTGTTTTGCGGCCAAGACACTCCACTCTTCCAGTTGACGCTGAACCAGCCCGGGTGTAAGACTTTTAACTGCCTAAGGTGCCCGAAAGGGCGTAACAGGGAAGTCCGGTGCGAAACCGGCGCGGTCCCGCCACTGTAAGTGAGATAAAACCGTTTCACTCTAAACCACTCGGCGCGTTTGCTGGGGAAGGAGAAACGGCAGGCAAGATGGATTGCCTTCTTACGAGCCAGGAGACCTACCAAAGGCCTTTTCGACTGACTTTCTGCGGAGATCAGGAAGAATGGCTTGTATCAAACCAGTTCTGATAATTGGCCAGATAGACTCCACCATGGTCCCGCGGATATGCCGTCGTCTGTAATAAAAGGACGGTCTCCATGAGCAGTATTGCTACAAAAAAAGGTGATAGCGGGCAGACGAGTCTGATTGGCGGCCAGCGTGTTTCCAAGGCGTCTCTACGTGTGGAAGCGAATGGCACAGTCGACGAGTTGAACTCGTCGATGGGCTTCGCGCGCTCTATCTGCGACGACGCAGATGTGCGCGAGCGGACGCTGATCATTCAGCGCGAACTGTTTCCGGTGGGCTCGGCAATTGCGACACCGCCTGAGAATCGCAAGGGCGAGTCTCCTGTCAAAGCAGCGATGGTGGATGCGCTTACAGCGCAAGTCGTCGAGTTGGAGCAGATTAAAGGCATCCTCGCGGATTGGACGATTCCGGGAGAATATGCGCCTGCGGCTGCGTACGACGTGGCGCGGACCATCTGTCGGCGGGCGGAGCGGGCGGTGGTACGACTGCAGGATTCCGGGGAATCGGTTGAGCCGATGGTGCTTGCGTATCTGAACAGGCTTTCGGACCTGCTGTGGCTGTATGGGCGCAAGTTGGAATTCGAGGCGGGGGGAAGCAAGTCTCTGCGCGAGGCCAATGCCAAGGGCGGACCTCGCTGGTCGAAGGCCTGGTAAGGGGAAGATGAAATGATGCGCTTCTCCAGTTTTATTCCGCCGCTGGTATTGGCGACGCTGGTCGGCACGGTCGCGGCTGCGATAGGTGACCTGGCATCGCCTCCGGGCGGATTGCAGATCGCTTCGGCGGTGCAAAGTTATGGCAATGCGCTGGTGCGCACGGGGGGCGCCAGCTATCCGCGCGAAGCGTTGGATGCGGACAATGTACGCGTGCGAGTGGCGGCGCCAGCGCAGCGCATTATTTCGCAGTCGCCATCGATCGACGAATTCCTTTACTCCGTTGTTCCGGCGAACAGGATCGTCGGGGTGAGTCCGTTCGCCTTCAGTGAGCGCGATAGCAATGTGCTTGCGCTGGCGAGTGCGCATAATCCCATCATCGCGACCGACCTGGAGCGTGTGCTCACTGTCAATCCAGACTTAATGATCGTCTCCAGCACGGGGCGCGCTGATTTCGCCAGCCTGGGACGCGCGGCGAATCTGCCTGTGTATCGCATGTACACGATGTTCACAAGGCTGGATGAAGTGGCGGAGTCGATACGGCTGACGGGGTACCTGACCGGCAATGACGAAGCTGCTCGCGTGCAGCAGGAGAGCTACCGTTACAAGGTCGCGCAGGCGATTGCGATGCGTCCGGCGAATGTGCCGAAGCCGCGGATATTGGCTATCAGCGGAGCTCTCGCCTATGGCAGCGAGACGTTGCTCAACGACATCATCGAGAAACTGGGCGCGACCAACGTGGCCGCCGAAGGCGGGCTCAAGGGTTACGACCAGGTGAATAGCGAGACCTATCTCCGCTGGGATCCCGACTGGATCATCACCAATTCTGATTTCGACAGCGCGGACAGCGTGAAGGCGAAGCTATTGGCAGATCCGGCGATAGGACTGACGAAGGCAGCGAAGAGCGGACACATCGTGGTCTTAAACAACAAAGTGTTCTTCCCGCTATCGCCGTTCACTTCCGAACTGGTGACGGAGTTGGCGAAGACGTTGTACCCGGGGCGGGGGGGGGGGCGATGAGGGGTGCGGCGCAGGGGAGGCGGGCCCCCGTTCATGCGACGGCGCGGCCGGTGCGCATCGGGCTGTTCTATGCCGTCATCTTGCCCATGCTGGCGATAGGGGTCTTGGCGGGCATACATATCGGCAGCATTCCCCTCCATAGCTCGACCATCCTGCGGGTACTGGGGATGAAGCTGCTGCCGCATGGGTGGATCGATGCGTCGGGACTTACACAGGCGGACATCGTGGTTGTGTGGCTGATACGCGTGCCGCGCGTGATCGTGGCGGCGGTGGTGGGCGCTGGGTTGGCGGCGGCGGGAGTGGTGATGCAGGGGCTGTTCCGCAATCCACTGGCGGAGCCGGGACTTACGGGCGCAGGAGCAGGCGCGGTGCTGGGAGCGGTGATCGCCTTCGTGGTCGGCTGGGGAGCGCGTTCGGTGGTGTTGCTGCCGTTGTCGGCCATCGTGGGAGCGCTCATCGCCCTGCTGCTGGTGTATGCGATGGCCACTCGTGGCGGCGTTACTCCGGTGGCGACGTTGCTGCTCTCGGGCATTGCCGTCGGGTCACTGCTGAGCGCGGTTTCCAGCCTGCTGCTCTCGGTGAAGATAGTGGATTGGCAGATAGCGCAGGAGATCATCTTCTGGATGATGGGCGGACTGGACTCGCGCAGCTGGACTCATGTCTGGCTCTGCGGACCGTTCGTGCTGCTGGGATTGCTGGCGGCAATGAGCCAGGCTCGCGACCTCGACCTGCTGCAGCAGGGAGAGGAGACGGCGATGTCGCTGGGTCTGGACATCGAGGCGTCGAAGCGTATGTTGACCTTGACGGCGGCGTTGCTGACGGGCGCAGCTATCGCAGTGGCGGGAATGATCGGCTTCGTGGGACTGATTGTGCCGCATGCGGTGCGGCTGGTTGTTGGGCCGTCGAACCGGAACCTGCTTCCGGCGAGCGCTGCGGCGGGCGCGGTGTTCCTCATCCTGTGCGACCTGGTTGCGCGCACCGTTCATCCGCCGACGGAGATACGGTTGGGAGTGGTTACGGCGATCTGCGGCGCTCCGTTCTTCATCGTGCTGCTGATGCGGCGCTCGTGGGAACGAGGGCCGCAATGAGCGTTCTGGAAGCACGCGAAGCTTCCGTCTGGCGTGATGACCGCTGGATCCTGGAGGCGGCGAATGTGCGCGTCTCGCCGGGAGAGCTCAAGGCCGTGGTTGGCCCGAACGGCAGCGGGAAGAGCACGCTGCTGCGTTCGCTGGCGGGTATCTGGAATGTTGATGGCGGCGACATCCTGCTCGACGAGCAGAAGATATCGACATTGGCGCGAAGTCATGTTGCGAAGCGGATCGCGTTCGTTCCGCAAGAGCAGAAGATAGAATTCGCGTTTACGGTGACGGAAGTGGTGGAGATGGGGAGGCACCCGCATCGTGGGCGCTTTGCCGGACAGAGTGCGCATGACCGCGAGGCGGTTGCGCGGGCGATGGAGCGGTGCGACATCTCGCATCTGCGCGCCCGCAGCGTACACACGCTTTCCGGAGGCGAACACCAGCGGGTGCTGATTGCGCGGAGCCTTGCCGTGGAACCGGAGTTCATCCTGCTGGATGAGCCGACTTCCAACCTCGACGTGGAACACACACTGGAGGTGATGGGACTGTGCCGCACGCTGGCCAGTGAGGGTCAGGCGGTGGTGCTGGCGACGCACGACCTAAACGCGGCCACGCGTTACGCGACCAGCATCATCCTGGTGGAAGGCGGCAAGGTGATGGACTACGGCAAACATGAGCAGGTACTGAGTCCGGAGAATGTAGAGCGCGCTTTCGGCGTGCGCGCGGAAGTGCTCACGACCAGCGCAGGAGAAAGGGTTTACGTCTTTCATCCGCTAGAGAAGTCGTCCAAGTCGGGTGAATGAGGGGGCTCCCCCCCCCATCTTTTCTGTTTTTAGGTTGTTTGTTATCAATATTTTGCGGGTTGTTTGTCTGTAAAATATTGATTGTAATGGCTTTAGATATCAAATTATTGAAAACAAAGAATTTACGATAAAGCAGTTGCCAGTTGCCAGATTGCCAGTTGTCAGTTGCCAGTTTGAAAATCAAAACCAAAACGTGAAAGGCCGCGCTGTGAGCGCGGCCTCTGATGTCTATATCTAGTATGACACATTGGAGGGGTTCAACTGGACATGGTGAGCGGAACTATATTCTGTTTGTTTTTAGGTAGTTGGGAGTTTTGAGAGGGGTTTCGGGGCTTGACAAGATTTTTGGGAAACCGGAAACCAAAGTTAAAAGAGTGAACCACGAAGGGCACAAAGGGGCACAAGGGTTCACGGGCTGCCATCAAATCGCTGAGAGGCAGAGTGATATACCACACTCGCCAGCGTGATTAAAGTCACTCGCTCGTCCGGGGGGGGGGGGGTACATTATATTTTGG
>JBBRZF010000175.1:0-7090 GCA_038236965.1 Terriglobales bacterium
TCGAGCACGGCTTGGCCTTCGGTGACGGTGTCGCCGGATGAGACCATGACGCGAACCAGATCTCCGGACTCGATGTTTTCGCCGAGTTCCGGCAGTTTAAACTCTATCGCCACGAGAAATCCCTTTCTTGATTGCGAGGCCGGAGCGGATGGGGCATCCGGCCTCGCGAAGAAACCAATGCGAACGCGCGAGGGCGTTCGCGAGAAAAGCCAAACATCAAACAGTCATCGGGTTGGGCTTGTCGGCATTGATGCCGAGATCCTTGATCGCCTTCTTGACCACGTCGGGCTTGATACGGCCTTGTTGCGCGAGCGCGGAGAGGGTGGCAAGCACGATGAACCTGTCGTCCACTTCAAAGAAATCGCGGAGAGCTTCGCGGCTTTCGCTGCGACCGAAGCCGTCGGTACCGAGCGAGACGAGCTTGCCGGGGAACCACTGCGAAATGGATTCGGGAAGCGCCTTGACGTAATCGCTGGCGGCGACGAAGACGGAATCTTTTGCGGCTTCCGAGAGCGCCTTAGTGACGTAGGCGACACGCGGCGTTTCGCCGGGGTGCAACATGTTCCAGCGATCGGTTGCGTTGCCGTCCTTGTAGAGCTCCTTGTAACTGGTGATGCTCCAGACGTCGGCGGCGACGCCGTACTTCTCTTCGAGAATGGTTTGCGCTGCGAGTACCTGAATCATCATGGCGCCGCTGCCAAAGAGGTTGGCGGAGAGCTTCGTGTCTTTTTTCTCCGAGCGCTTGAAGCGATAGAGTCCGCGCAGAATGCCTTCGTGAACGCCTTCCGGCATGGCGGGCATTTCCCAGGCTTCGTTCATGACGGTGAGGTAATAGAAGATTTCCTCCTTCTCAACGTACATGCGTCGAATACCATCCTGAATGATGGTGGCGAGTTCGAAGGCGAAGGCAGGATCGTAGGTGATGAGGTTGGGCACGGGATAGGCGAGCAGATGACTGTGGCCGTCCTGATGCTGAAGACCTTCCCCGTTGAGCGTGGTGCGTCCGGCGGTTCCGCCGAGGAGGAATCCGCGAGTGCGCATGTCGCCGGCGGCCCAGACGAGATCGCCTACGCGCTGCATTCCGAACATGGAATAGTAGATGAAGAAGGGAATCGTGTTGACGCCGTGCGTGGAATACGCGGTTCCGGCGGCCATGAATTCCGACATGGCTCCGGCTTCAGTGATGCCCTCTTCGAGAATCTGTCCGTCTTTCGCTTCCTTGTAATAGAGAAGCGTGTCCATATCGACCGGCTCGTAGAGTTGGCCGACGCTGGAGTAGATGCCGACCTGGCGGAACATGGCTTCCATACCGAAGGTGCGAGCTTCGTCGGGAATGATGGGGACGATGAGTCTGCCGACCTGCTTGTCGCGCAAGAGCTTGGAGAGCAATCGCACGAAGACCATGGTGGTAGAAACTTTGCGTCCTTCGGTGCCCTTGAAGAATTCCTCGAAAAGTTCTTCGGGGAGCGGGTCGAGTGCGGGCGCATCGTTACGACGCGCAGGCATGTATCCGCCAAGTTCTTTGCGGCGCGCCTGCAGATACTGAATCTCGATGCTGTCTTCGGAGGGCCGGTAGAAGGGAGCGTCGTGCAATTCTTCGTCGGCGATGGGAATGCCGAAGCGCGAACGGAAGATGCGCAACTCTTCGTCGTTGATCTTCTTCTGCTGGTGGGTGATGTTCCGGCCTTCTCCACTTTCGCCGAGTCCGTAGCCCTTGATGGTCTTGGCGAGAATGACGGTGGGCGAACCCTTGTGGTCGACGGCGGATTTGTAAGCGGCGTAAACCTTGAGCGGATCGTGTCCGCCGAGACGCATCTTGGCAAGCTGTTCGTCGCTGAGGTGTTCGACCATCTTGAGCAAGCGAGGATCGGTACCGAAGAAGTTCTGGCGGAAATAGGCGCCGCTTTCGACGAAATATTTTTGGTATTGGCCGTCGGTGATCTCGCCCATGCGCTTGACGAGCAGACCGTCGCGGTCTTTCTCGAGAAGCGGATCCCAATCGCCGCCCCAGATGACCTTGATGACGTTCCATCCTGCGCCACGGAATGCGGCTTCGAGTTCCTGGATGATTTTTCCGTTGCCACGAACTGGGCCGTCAAGGCGCTGGAGATTGCAGTTGACGATGAAGATGAGGTTGTCGAGTTTTTCACGCGAAGCCAAGGTGATAGCGCCGAGGGATTCGGGTTCGTCGGTCTCACCGTCGCCAAGGAATGCGAAAACTTTTCCCTGCGTGGCTTTTTTCAGTCCGCGATTTTCCAGGTAGCGATTGAAGCGAGCCTTATAGATGGCCTGGATGGGGCCAAGTCCCATGGAGACCGTGGGAAATTCCCAGAAATTCGGCATGAGCCACGGGTGCGGATAAGAGGACAACCCTCCGCCTTCGGCGAGTTCGCGACGGAAATTTTCTAACTGTTGTTGCGAGATGCGTCCTTCGAGGAAGGCGCGAGCGTAAATGCCCGGTGATGCGTGTCCCTGGAAGTAGACGATGTCGCGGTCGCCGTCTTCTGTTCGAGCGTGGAAGAAATGGTTGAAGCCGATCTCGAGCAGTGTGGCGGCGGATGCGTAGGTGGAAATGTGTCCACCGATGCCGTCGGATCTTTTATTCGCTCGCATTACCATGGCGAGCGCGTTCCAGCGAACGAGGCTCTTGATGCGTCGTTCGACTTCCTGCGAACCTGGGAAGGGCGCCTGCGCCTCGACGGGAATGGTGTTTTCGTACGGCGTGGTCGCCGTGAACGGCATTTTGTAGCCGGTGCGCGAAGCGTGTGATTCAAGCTGCTGAAGGAGGCGTCCAGCGCGATCGGCGCCGCTGTTCTCCAAAACGTAATCGAGCGAGTCCATCCACTCGCGAGTTTCGAGTACTTCCAAGCCGTCGGTCTTATCAGAATTGTTCAATGGTTGGTCCTTAGATAGAGATGGATAGGGACCGGGACCCACTCCCGGACGTCTCCATGATTGCTTAGTGCTTATTTCCCCAATAACTATATTAAATCCTCCGGAGCGATTCGTGTTGGGACGAGGTATTTGGAAGGTAAGTGGGTGGAAATTGCTGCCCGATATGGGCAGGGTGCGATAAAATTCTGCGCGAATGAATACAGAGAAGATGACGATGGCTGAGGAGTTGGAAAGCGTTGTGGCAAAGGCCTGCGCGGCGGCGCGGGACGTGCCCGGCTTTCTGACCGAAGTGGAAGCAAGGATGCTGGCCGTGATGGCCGCGTGCACGCCGGGCGACGGCGCGATCGTGGAGATAGGCAGTTTCAAAGGCAAGTCCACGGTAGTGCTGGCGACGGTTGCCGCGCATTACGGGCTGGGACAAGTGGTGAGCATCGACCCGCACACGGCTCCGTCGGAAACCTGCCCGGACCTAGAAGGAGAGGCGACGTCGTTCGACGAGTTTTTGCAGTCACTAAAGAAGGCGGGCGTGGAGCAGCAGGTGGAAGCGCATCGCGAGTACTCGCAGGAGGTGGCGAAGAGCTGGACGCGTCCAATCCGCATGTTGTGGATTGATGGCGACCATACGTATAAGGGGGCGAAAAGCGATTTCGATCTGTTCGCGCCCTTTGTCATGGAGGGCGGTGCGGTGGCGCTGCACGACACGCTGCATGAATTTGAGGGACCGATACGCGTGTTCGTCGAAGAGATGTTGCGGTCGGATAAGTTCGGTGCGGCAGGATTCGCAGGGTCGATCGGCTGGGCGCAGTATCGTCCGAGCGATGGCGGGAAGTTTGGGGCAGAGCGCGAGATTTTGGCAGATAAGGCTGAACGATTGATTCCGCTGTCCAGCAGCGGAAAGAAACTGCACGGCTTGGAATATCTGCGCTACAAGCTGGCGCGCGCCAGAGTACCTAGAGCGGGGATGACGGCCGAGGAGTGGGTGGAGAAACTCGGGAACAAGTAGATGAACCGGCAAAGTGCGCTATTGTTGGACGAGTAGCCATCTCGGATTCGTTTTGGTCCATCTTCTACTTCAAACAGTTATCTTGAGAAGAAGGTTCCGATGTATCCCGCTCCTTGTCAGCATTACTCGTTTTTTCGTTTGACGCTCCATGGACTTGTAGCTTGCTTCGTGATCTCTTGTCTCCTGGTAGTAGCTGGATGTGGCGGGGGCAGCAGTTCTGGTGGCCTTCCGGTAGTCCAAGGGGCGGGCGGCAGTTCGACTCCGACGCCGGCACTGTCGCCGAGTCGCTTCTTGTATGGCGGGCCGGGATTCGAGGTAGACGGATTTTTCGGAGCGTCCATCAATACCTCCACAGGAAGCGCTACGCCGATTCCCGGGATGTTCGTTGACGGGTTACAGCAGGGCAATCTTCTGCAAATCGTGTCGGACCCGAAAGGGCGCTTCGTTTTTACGATGCGGCAAGAGGCGTCTTCCTTTGGAATGCCGGTGGGTTTCTCGGGAATCTCATCTTTCCAAATCAACTCACAAACGGGCGCGCTGACCCTGGCTCCAAATTCGCCGATCATCTTTGGGACGAACGCAAACACAGCCTCGATCGTGTTCGATGGATTGGGGCGGTGGATCTATCAGCCTCGAATGCAATCGCCGTCAGGCTTCGACATCTATGCCATCGATCAGACCTCGGGTGCGTTGAGCAAACTCCCGCCAAGCAATGTGACGCCGATAGGTGGCGCTTCCGTAGGTAGTCCGGACGGGAGGTTCCTGTTCGACTCCGGCGGGGGAAAGGTGCAGACGCTGACGGTGGACTCCTCTGGACAGCTTTCGGTGGTCGCGATCACGGCGATCTTAGGAGGAGGCGCCGGACCGATTGCGGTGAGCGCAGATGGCAAATTCCTTTATTCGTCCAACAGCGCGGAAGGAACGGTGGCGGTCCTCAGCATAGGCACGGACGGAAAACTGACGGCCATGGGTGGCTCGCCCTTCCATGTTTCCGCGGGGTCCGACTGGATAGCCCTGACGCCGGATGGGAAATTTTTGTACAGCCTGTCCAGCGCCGGGGTGGAAGGCTTTGCTTTGAATCCGAGCGCGGGCACGTTTGCGCCGATCGCCGGATTCAGTCCGATCGCTGCGACGGCATTCACGTTGGATAGAGCGGGTAAATTCGCGTTTGTGTCGGACATCAACGCGACGAACCCGGTGCTGACGACTTTCAGCATCAACCCGACCACAGGCGCCTTCACGAAACTGAGCAGGGCAGAAGGGCCTGTAACGGATCTGCCGACAGATTTGACGACGGTTCCGTAGGATTCTCTGCATAGGATTTTCTAAAAGTGGGGAATGGAATCAAAGCGGCTCGTGCTTCGCGCATGGGCCGCTTTGGTTTGTGCGGAAGGTGCGTCGGGATTGGAGCGGAAGTATCGATTGCGATACACTCAATTGTCCGCCGCAGGCTTCACGGAATGCACGGGCCCGTAGCTCAACGGTTAGAGCAGGGGACTCATAATCCCTTGGTTCGGGGTTCGAATCCCTGCGGGCCCACCAAAAAAAAGTTGTCAGTTGCCAGTTGTCAGTTAAGGGCAAAGGCAAGAACCAGTTGCCGATTAAGGGCGAGGCGAAGGCAAAGGAAAAGCTCGCAAGTCAAAATCCACAAGCCAAAAGCAAAAGACAAATCAAAAGCAAATGCGCGCATGAAAAGCTTGCTGCGCAGCTATCGAAGTCGTACCCGAGAATTGAATCCACTTTCAAAGAAAAATCAAAGTGCTGTGACCACCAGGGCGGTGCAGGATTTCTTGCCGACTCGACGGTAAGAGTGCAGGACGCTGCTGTCGAAATAGATAGAGTCTCCGTCGCCGAGTTCGTATTCGTCGGAGCCGATCTTCAGCGCCAGCTTGCCTTCGATGACGTAAAGGAATTCGATTCCGGCGTGTTGATGAGGCTTGGCTTTTTCCGGAGCGATGGCTTCAAAGTCGGCGAAGTAGGCACTGATTTTTCGTTCGCTGGCCTTGAAGTCGAGGCTCTCAAAAAAGTAAGAGACATCGATTCCGTTGGGACGTTCGGGAAAACGATTGCGTTCTTCGCGACGGATGATGGAGATTACGTGACGCTTGCGCTCGTCTGTAAAAAAGAAATCCAGACCGACTCCGAAGACCATCGCAATCCGCAAAAGCGTTGGCAGGGTGGGGAAAAGTTTGCCGCGCTCGAGTTTGGAGATGAGGGCGGCGGAGAGTCCGGTGTGTTTTCCCAATTCCACCAGTCCCATACTTTTTTTCAAGCGCAGGGTGCGGAGCTTTTCGCCGATGAGGTAGGGTTTGAGGCCCTCGGTAAGGGTTTCACTCAACATGACCGAACCGCCTTTTCTCAGGGAGTGCCAAGAAATGTTGCCACGTTTCCTTGCGGGAACATGAAGTTCTTACGCCAATTTCTTATCCACATGATAAAACAAATTGTCAGCACAGTCAATAAGTGGAAGGGTCTTGTCTCGTCCTTCGGGGGCATAAAGAAAGGGCAGCCTAGTGGCCACCCTTATTGTTGGAGTGAAAACTCTCTAGCTGGTGAAAGCCAAAGTGATAAGCGTTTTCTGCTCCATCTCGTGGGCCTTGGCGGAGCCGGTAGAAGGGCTGGCGGCAGCGGCGCGTTTGACGGAGCGAACGGCGACGTCGCGGGCTGCGCGGCGCAGTCGCGGAAGAACGAAGAAGAGCCCGCCCATGTTGGCCGGTTCTTCCTGCACCCAGACGAGTTCGCGCGCGTTGCTGTACTGCGCGAGCATGTTGGTGATCTCCTGTTCGGGGAACGGGAACAACTGGTCGAGGGCGACAATGGCGGTTTCGGTGTCCTGACGTTTGCGGCGCTCGATGCGGAGTTCGTGCACGACTTTTCCGGTTGCCATGAGGATGCGCAAAGGATTGGTGACTTCGCGATCGAGCACGAGGTTCTGGAAATGCGGCAAAGTGAAGTCGTCGATGCTGGACGAAGCTTCCGGATGGCGCAACATGCTCTTGGGCGTGAAACAGATGAGCGGCTTGCGCCAGATGCGCAGCGCCTGGCGTCGCAAGAGGTGGAAGAATTGCGCGGCCGTTGAGGGCTGGCAGATCTGCATGTTGTCGCGAGCGGCGAGTTGCAGGTAGCGTTCGATGCGGGCGCTGGAGTGCTCCGGACCTTGGCCTTCGTAGCCGTGCGGGAGCAGCATGACGA
>JBBRZF010000176.1:0-7044 GCA_038236965.1 Terriglobales bacterium
CAAAAGCAACGGCAAAGGCAACGGCAACACCAAGGCGAGCGTTGCTCGCCCGCCACGGACGGGGGCGTCCGGGCCCACGCGAGCAAGGGCAGAGCAAGGGCAAGCAAGGGCAAAGCAAGGGCAAAGACTGCGAAGCGAGGGCAGAGCAAGGGCAAAGCAAGGGCAGAGCAAGGGCAAAGACCGCGAAGCGAGGGCGTTCGCGCCACATCAAGCAGGGCAACGGCAAAAGCAACGGCAAAGGCAACGGCAACACCAAGGCGAGCGTTGCTCGCCCGCCACGGACGAGGGCGTCCGGGCCCACGCGAGCAAGGGCAAAGGCGCTAGGCGACCTTTCGATTTCCGCTCTTCTGTTCGCTGAAGAGTTGGATCATCTCCCGGTTGAAGGCGGGTATGTCGGAGGGTTGGCGGCTGCTCACCCAGTTTTCGTCGCGAACAACTTCTTTGTCCTGCCAGTTTGCGCCCGAGTTCCGAACGTCGTCCTGGATGGTGTGATAACTGGTCATGCTGCGGCCATCGGTGAGTTGCGCAGAGATCAGCAGCCAGGGCGCATGACATATCGCAGCGACAGGCTTGCCCTCTTCGTCCATTTGTCGAACGAATTCCTGGGCCTTCTTTTCCATGCGGAGAGCGTCGGAGTTCATGGCTCCGCCGGGCAACAATACGGCGTCAAAGTCATCCGGATTCGCCTTGTCGAGGGTCATGTCCACACGAATCTTCTGTGTCTGCTTATCGTGCTGGACAGCTTGTATTTCGCCAGCTTTGGGGGCGATGACGACGGTCTTGGCGCCAGCCTGGTCCAGCGCTTTTCTGGGTTCGACCAACTCTGCTTCTTCAAAGAAATCAGTAGCGATGATCGCAACACGAAATCCTGCAAGTTTCTGTTCTGCCATAAAGCACTCCTTGGAATGGAAGAATTACCGGTTGATAGATGGGGATTCGCTCGTACCTGCGTGCAAACGAAAGGGCGTCACATTGGTTGTGATGCCCTTGAATCGTTATGCGAAATAGCTGCTGCTTCAGAATCGGCGATGGCGCTCGCCACCAGCTCCGACGTTTGCTGCGATGGGCGAGGCCACCACCGCGGCCTGCCGCGTTTGCCCGTTGCGTAAGTACGCTTCCGCAAGATGACGCTTGATGTCATTCAGGAGTTGCTGTCCCTCGGGCTGCCGAGACGCCATTTGCACCGCGTTTTCCAGGGCGGAAACAGCTTGCGTGAATTCGCGCCTTTTCAGGTGAACGTAGCCGACGGTGTCCAGCACGCCTGCGTTCTCCGGAGCCAGGTCACGCGCCTTCTGTGCGAGAGCCATGGCGCGGTCAAGATTGGTCTCCTGCTCGGCATAGATCCAGGCGAGATTGTTGGCTGCTACGCCGGACTTGTCTCCGGATTTGACGGCCGTCTCGTAACTATCGATCGCGGCCTTGAGGTCGTTTCGATCCTGAGCGCGCAAGGCGTTGAGCAGCGGAGACATGGTTCCAACCTTGGTAGCGGAATCGGTGGCGGCGGAGAACTCTCCTTCTTTCGCCAGCAACTGCGCCAGAGCGGTGGCCGCCGACTGACGCGCAGGGTCGAGTTCGATCGCGCGCTCCAGGCAGCGTCGTGCGTCCTGCTTGAATCCACGCTCGCCGTAGAGACGTCCCGCAATTTCCAACAACGCGGGCGAACTTGGCTCGGAGTCGGCAGTGCGCTCCATCTGCACCAGCATTTCGCGTTTCACGTTGCCGGAACGATAGACCTCGGTAAGTCCTTCGATGGCGTCGCGGGAGCGCGGCTCGAGCAACACGGCCTGCTGAAACTCAAGCAAGGCCTCGCCGGGCTTCTTCTCATTGAGCGCAATCTGTCCATTGATAAGGTGCGGCTCCGCCGAGGTAGGGTCAACGATGGCCGCCCGCCGCGCAATCACGCGCGCGGAAAGATTATTCTTCTGAAGGATCAGCAAGCGCGCAAACAACATGAGTGCGGAAAAATTTCCCGGCTCTTCACGAACGGCGGGAACGACGTAGTCCTGCGCGGCCGAGAGGTCGCGCGTCTTCAACATGAGCGAAGCGAGCGCGAGTCGCGCAGGAACAAATCTCGGATCCTGCTCAAGCGCTGCGTCCCATTCCGAACGCGCGCCGGTTGCGTCGTTGGAACGGAACTTCACCATGCCGAGTACGTAGTGCGCCGCTGCCGATTCGGGCGCGGCCTCCACCATCGCCTGCGCCTTGGTCGCGGCCAAAGGCAGATCGTTGTCGGCGATGGCAATCTCGGTCAGCAACAGGTTACGGGTTACGTCGTCCAGTTCGCCGCCGAACTGGACGTAGTGTGCGCGAGCAACCAGTGTCGCGCCAGAGCACCATTCCGCTTTTTCGCGACTGCCGCCGTTGCCGGCAGCAAGGTCGGCCTCCACGAGACGAGCGACCAATTTTGCGCGACTCTCTTTGGCTCGAGCGGCCTCTGCCAGGTCGTGAATTTCACTGGCGGGGCGTCCCGCATTCAGGGCGTCCAGATATTTCTGGCTGGCTTGGGGCGCGCGTCCCGACATGAATTGGAAATCGGCCATCGCAATCGGCAACTGCGGACGAAGCTTATCGACCTGCTTGAGAATCATTTCCGCTTCCGGAACGCGTGCGGCACGCTGCAGGAACTGCGCCAGCCGCAGATTCGCTTCCGGAGAATTTTCTGCCTTCACCGCTTTGGTGTACGCCTCTTCTGCGGCCTGCGATTTGCCTTCTTGTTCTTCGAGGCGTCCGAGGGCAAGCAGCGGAGTCGCGCTCAATGGCTGCGCGGCGGCCGCCTTGGTCAAGGTTTCGCGTGCTCCGTCAGGATTGCCTTGACGCAAGTAGACATCGGCTAACGACAACGCGATCTTCACTCGTCCGGGCTCTGCGGTGAGAACCTTGGTGAACATCTCGCGCGCAATCTCGTCTTGTCCGTTGGCCGCCGCTGCGGAGCCCAGCAGGGCGAGCGCGTCCATGTTGACGCCGGAATGTTTCAGCGCGGCATTGGCTTCGGCGGTGGCGCGGTCGCCCGCTCCGGCCATAAGAAACAGTTCGCCTAAACGCAGGTGCGCCGCTTGATTGTGGTCGTCGAGTTCTACCGCTTTGTTGTATGCGGAGAAGGCTTCGGCGGGACGCTCGAGTCCGACGAGGCATTCGCCGACGCGGTAATAGAGTTCGGAAATATGTTTGTTCTGCGAAGCGGGAGTGCTGGCAATCTGTAGCCGGTAGCTGTCCATGGCAGCCGTGTAGTCGCCCTTCTTTTCCTGGGCAAGCGCGCGATCAAAGTCCTGATGGCGAGTGCAGGCGACGGAGAGGAGAAAGAGCAGAACGGCAAGGGTGATCGAAACAACGGCCAGCGGAATCCGGGTTCGCAACGTGGGCCCCAAACTAGCCCCTGCGCGTCGCCGCGGCGGGGACACTAAAAGACAGACTCGCGACCACTCAAGAGCGTGAGCGCTGTCTATCCAAGATGCGGCTTTGTTATGAGCAGTTGTAAAACGGGAACTCGGGATGAAAGAAGAAGCAGAGGACCGTAAACCGAGTGGTGCTCGTTATATGCTCAATTGGACAGCAATCCTGGTTTGAAGAGGCAGGAGAACTATGCGGAATATCTTTCTGATTTTGGGAGTAATGGCGATTTCGGTAGCCTGCTGGGCCCAAGCGGACGCGCGCCCGGAAATCCTGGTGCTCGGGACGTATCACATGGCGAACCCGGGACACGATATGTTCAACCTGAAAGCTGACGACGTGCAATCGCCGAAGCGTCAGCAAGAGATTGCGCAGCTGATCGAAGTGCTGAAGAAGTTTCATCCCACCAAAATTGCGATTGAATCCGATGTGACGAGCCAAAAGGCGGGGCAACAGTATTCCGACTACCTCGCGGGGAAATACACGCTGTCGCGTAACGAAGACGACCAGATCGGATACAGGCTGGCCAAGGAGCTTGGCCATCAAAAAATTTATCCGGTGGATGTCGATGGTGATTTCCCGGTACAACGGGTAATGAACTACGCGAAGGCGAATGGCCGCTCGGAGAAGCTCGACGCCATGACCGCAGGCTGGGGCGCCATGGTGAAGGAGCAAGGCGAGTTCCTGCAATCGCACACCGTGCTCGAAAGCTTGGAGTACATGAATTCCGACGCCAGGGCGGCAAGAGACATGGCCTTGTATTTCGCCATCGTGCCCTTCGGAGAGCCTTGGGAGTATGCAGGTCCCGACCTGCTGGCCGCTTGGTATGAGCGGAACATCCGCATTTACCACAACATCGCCAACCTCATCGATTCTCCGAACGACAGGATTCTAGTCATCTATGGCGCCGGGCATCTGGCATGGTTGCGGCAGGACGTTGCGAATGATGCGTCGGTAAAGTTGAGGAAGTTGAGCGAGTTGAGCGGGAAGTAGTAGGGGAACCGAGGAGAGAGTGTTCCGCCGAGCACCAACTCTCTACCCGAGCTTTACCAACTCCATCGTCTTCTTCAACTGGCCGCAGGCGGCGTAGATGTCTCGGCCTCGGGGGCGGCGAATGTGGGTTCTGATTCCGGCCTTGATGAGCACTTGCTGGAAGGCCAGCACGCGTTCCCTGTCGGGCTCGCCGAACGGGATTTCGGGGCCGGGATTCAAGGCGATGAGGTTCACCTTGGCTTTGAGTCCGCGCAGCAGTTCCACCACTTCGCGCGCGTTCTCGATGGAATCATTTACCCCATCCAGCAGCACGTATTCAAAGAAGATGTAGTCGCGTCCGCGCAGCGGGAATTCACGGGCTGCGCTGATGAGTTGTGCTAGGTCCCACTTCTTATTGATGGGCATGACGCGGGTGCGGTCTTGGTCGTTCGAGCCGTTGAGGGAAATCGCCAATCGCGGACGGACGGGTTCCTTTGCGAAGTCGGCTATGCGAGGCACGATGCCCGAGGTGGAGACCGTCATGCGCGAAGCCGGTATCTGCACGGCTTCCACCAGCAGCCGCACGGCGTCCATGAAGTTCTCGTAATTCAGGAAGGGCTCGCCCTGTCCCATGAAGACGAGGTTCACGCGCTCGTTCTTCATCTCGATGGCGTGGTCGTTGAGCACGACTAGTATCTGGCCGACAATCTCGCCAGCCGTTAGATTCCTCTGGACTCCCAGCAGGGCCGTCATGCAGAACTTGCAATTCACCGCGCAGCCTATCTGGCTGGAAACACAGATGGTGGCGCGATGGAAGCTCTTCTTCGCTGCGGGAGGCGTGCCCGATTTGCTTTCGTCCGAATCTGCGCTGGAGTCGTCGTCGGAATTTCCGGCTTCGAGGCCGCCATCGCCTTCCGGCATCCATACGGTCTCGACCGACTGGCCGTCGGCGAAGCGAATCAGGTAGCGAACGGTACCGTCAACGGAGACGAACTTCTTCTCGATCTCCGGCAGTCCCACCTCGCGGCCTTCGCTGACGAGGCGGTCGCGAATCTCAATCGGCAGGGTCGAGATCTGCTGGACAGAGCTCACCCATTGCCGGTAAATACCCTCCCAGAGTTGCCGGGCACGGTAGCTCTTTTGACCCAGAGTTGCGGCTAGTTCCGTAAGCTCTTCAATCGAAAGGCCTAATAAGTCGCGTTGTTTCTGCTTCTGCATGCATCCAAAAGGTTCTAGGAAGTACGGCCAGGCCGAACGCTCCTCGTAATCTGCGATACCATTAGATTCTAACGTCTCGCGGACATCGTTGGGTGACGATCGGTTCGGCGGACTACTTCTTCCCGCTTCGAATTAGAAATCGTTCTTCCTTTATATCGCTCTTATGAGAAGGTGGGTTCTTGGATAAACCAGGTATGGGTGCTCTGAAAGCCGTCACGATGGAAAGTCCGATGCAGGACGAACTCCGGAATATCCGGCGAACCGTTCTGCCCAATGGTCTCACAATCCTCACGGAAGAGATGGCGCACATACGTTCCGTGTGCATCGGTATATGGATCAAGACGGGTTCTCGCCACGAAACGGGCGAGGGCAACGGTATCTCTCATTTCCTGGAACACATGATGTTCAAAGGAACGAAGAACCGTACGGCGGAAGACATCGCACGCCAGGTGGACTCGATTGGCGGCAATATGGACGCCTTTACGGCCAAGGAATGTATCTGCTTCAACATGAAGGTACTGGATGACCACATGCCGGTAGCGATGGACGTGCTCACCGACATGATCCTGAATCCCATCTTCACCGAAGAGGACATCAAGCGCGAGCGCGGCGTGATCCTGGAAGAGATCAAGATGGACGAAGATAATCCCGATTACCTCGTCCACGAGATCTTTACGCAGAACTTCTGGAAGGACAATCCGCTGGGACGCCCCATCCTGGGCACCAAGGAAACAGTGAAGGGCTTTGACCGCTCGGTGATCGTAGATTTCTACGAGCGGCGCATTCGTCCGGACAACATGCTGATTTCGGCCGCAGGAAGCCTGCGGCACGAAGACTTCGTGGACCTGGTGACGCGCGCCTTCCAGCACATGGATCGCGGCGAGTTGATGATGCCCGAACCCGAGCCGAAGACGTTTTCGCGCATAGTGCTGCGCAACAAGAAGGCGCTGGAGCAGGTGCAGATCTGCATCGGCATACCTTCCTACCCTATCTCCCACAATAACCGCTACGCTTCGTACATTTTAAATACGTTGCTGGGCGGAGGCATGAGTTCGCGGCTTTTCCAGAACATTCGCGAACGCCAGGGACTGGTGTACTCCATCTTCAGTGAACTGAATCCTTATCGCGATACCGGATGCATGGCGGTTTATGCCGGGACGTCGAAGGAGTCGGCTCCCAAGGTCGTAAAGTCGGTCATCGCCGAGTTCCACGAATTGAAGAACGCTCCGGTGCCGGCGGAGGAATTGCGCCGCGCCAAGGACCAGTTGAAGGGCTCGCTGATGCTCAGCCTGGAGTCTTCGACGGCAAGAATGTCGAACCTCGCGCGCCAGGAGATGTACTACGACCACTTCACGGGCCTGAACGAGATCATCGATCGCGTGGAAGAGGTGAGGGTGGAAGACCTGATGGTTTTGGCTAACGACTTCTTCCGTCCAGAGGCACTTGCAGTCACCGTGCTGGGAAATC
>JBBRZF010000177.1:0-6984 GCA_038236965.1 Terriglobales bacterium
CAATGGCGCCGCGGAGGTCTCGATCCTGCGGCAGACCCGCCATAAGTCCCTGAACACGCTACGCAAATATATCCGGGACCGTTCGCTTTTCCGGGACAACCCTGCTGCCAAACTGGGGCTCTGATCCAATGTCCTAGCTAGGCCTAGGAGGCCACCGGCGTAATTCATACGGCTGACGTGAGCCAAATTGGTCTGCACTCAGTTACCATCCCCAGACTCCGATGTATTCATAGAATCGGGATGTGCGGCGGTTCTGGAAGCGTCTTGCCCCTTGCGTTGCGCATTGCGGCAGGGTGCAACGGATTTGACAGGCGTTGCCTATGGGATTTATGCGCGTTTCGGTAGGAGGCCGCGCGTTGGCAGGCGGCTGCGAAGTGATCATCACGCATGTGGTGAGCGCCGATCAGGTGATCGTGCGAGATCTCACAACCGGCGCCGTGCAGCAAGTCCCGATCCGCTAACGAAGGGGTTGACAATGCGTGTAATACGTTAGCCTTCAGAATTGCAGCATTGTGGTCGCTACCCGCACTCATGGGAAGAGTGGCCCTGCTCATCTCCAAGGGGAGAGAGGGATTGCTGGATTGAAGTCCAGTATGCGCCCGCGAACTAACCCCCGTCAACCTGTGTCGGTTTCTTCTCGAAGTCGTGCTGCATAGCCAACGCTACCGTCCGAGCACATGTGGGAACCCTTTCGGAGGAGCATGCCGATCTGTCTCTCGGCGACCGCTGGTTCTCCGCTGCTACCAGCGGTCGCCGGCGCTCGTCGCTGAGACGTGCAGCGCCTGGCCGGCCACGCCGATCCGCGTACTACCCGGCTCTACGACCGGCGTGACAAGAAGATCACGCGGAATATAGTAGAGAGGATTTCGATTTGAGCGTTACAGTGTTTTTACTAAGAGGCGCCTGTCGAGGTGAGTGAATTCTCTCCATCACGAATGGAAGTCCGCTTCGGCATCATACTTGCGTTGGACAATTCTCTATCCAACAGTAGTCCGTCCTCTATGGTACAATCGGGACTATTCTGAGCCTCCATTTTGGCGGCTGTGACATGGACCCGGCAAAGCTTTTTGTCATTACACTCGCCGCCATCATCATTACAATAATCGTGGTGGCCAGACGAGCGACTTTGCGGAAAACTTCGAGTCATCACTTGAGTGTAGATTCGCACACTGCAGGGCCTGAAAGCCGTTTAAGCCCCTGGCCCTTGAGCACGACTTCGGCTTCACGTCGTACCGCGATGACCCAAGCGACAACAGTTGAGTCACTCAGCCCCCCAGATTTGGTGCGTAATGCAAAGGTAGGTGTAACAGACCCACGACTCAGAACGGCTTTAATCCGGGAGTGTTGGGATGATATTAGAGTCATCTACGGTTTTACTGGTGCACAGGATTCTATGAGTGTAGAAGTCGAAGCTGTTCTCTCAGCACTTCTAGATCAAATTGACTATTACCCACACACCGTCACCATCTACACACTCGATGCATCATTGAACCCGATCTTAGAAGATCGATCGCCGCCGTTCTCAAGCATCAGCGAGCTTTGCTACGACCTAAAGAAAAAGGCAGAACTTGTGGCGTTCTGGACGTTTCAACCGGCTATATCTATCAGATATGGCATGCCTCGGCGCTTTACTCCAGCGGACCCAAAATGTATTGCGCTATTGAGCCAGTTAGGCGATATGGTAGGTGGAGGATCGTACGCTGGACGGTCCCTGGATACCCACATGCGCCCTGTTGACGCACAGCTCCCGAGATATGGAGTTATAGGCGTTTTTTACAATCCGAAGAAAGATGACATTAAGGCACTATGTGAATTGCTGAGTGATCCTGACGCGTATTCCAGATTTGTGGCCACATGGGCTTTAGGACAAATGAGAGTGACCGATGACGTGGTCGAGGGTGCTGGCAAAGCGCTAACAGCCACATCACAGTCGGACGACGATTACGAAATTAGAAAGCTTGCTGCAGTCGCTTTATCCAGACTCTACGGTCGTCCTCTGGTCATGCCAGAGCGGCCACCGGTCCGGGATACTGCAACCAACAGCGCCAAAATGGAACCTGAACCTGAGGACGATCATATGGCTATCGATTCAGACGAACCAGTTTACTTCGTTGCCGAAATAGGTGAAGAAAGGCTTACAGGTTATCTTAACGACTATTCTTACGGCGGAGGAAAGCCATGCAGCCCTAATAATCCGATCTCTTTCAGAGACGAGAATGCTGTTGGCCGTAGCATCCTACCCCACCGTATTGACTCGATCGAAGTGCATGCATGGGACGGCGACAGTAACAACATTACTATCAACATAGGGGCGCGAAAAATCAAGGGACAATTTTCCGGCGGCGTTCACTTGGTAACAGAGGACGAGAAAGTCTCCATCAGTGCTCATCCGTCGAAAGGATTTATGTTGAAACGAATTTAATGGTGGTTTTTGAAGTCGCGATCTCCAACGGTCCCACCTGTTCGAGCGGCAGTGACTATCATTGCTTTGCGATCTCGGTAACGCAAGCCTGGTGTACCGGTTTGGTGGCATCGTATCCTCCATCACTCTTGAGCCTTATGGCAGAGTCGCCCACTGGAGCGTATCTATCCGGTAGTCTTCGTCGACGGACTGCGCGTGTCGGTTCGCACCGATAAGGGCGTGATCAAAACATACGTCTACACCGTGTTAGGCGTTGGAGTTTCTGGCCGACAGGAAGTGTTAGGTCTTTGATTGAAGACACTGAAGGCGCCCGTTTCTGGCTCAAGGTGTTCACCGACTTGAAAGCTCGTGGCGTTCAGGATGTGCTCATCTTATGCGGCGACGGATTGATCGGCCTGCCCGAAGCAGCTCGTTCGGCTTTCCCCAACGTCGATGTCCAACTCTGTGTCGTGCACCAACTTCGCAACGCCACCAAGTGTGTGTCCTACAAAGATCGCAAGGCCTTTTGCGCCGATATGCGCCCCATCTACACCGGTCCCACGGTGGAGGCCGCAAAACTGCCTTTCGATCCTTTCTCAGATAAATGGACCGCGCGCTATCCCATGTCGGTGGCCTCCTGGAGCAAACACTGGGAGGATCTCACCACTTTCTACAAGTACCCGGTGGAACTCCGTCGTATCGTTTACACCACCAACGCCATCGAAAGCTTACCCCTATTAACCATCCTGTTTACAACACGTTAGGCGGTTAAAAACCAGTACGAGAGTAATCGTTTTGACTTAGCAAATATTAGCATTTCGGAAAAATCCACTGTTCGACCCTGCTTGTCGACAGCACGATACAGGTATGTCCAGCGGCCCTTAACCTTAATTAACGTATGTCTCGTCGCAGCGCCATGATCCGCCTACCGAACGGGCATACCGGTTCCAGCGCTTCTCAAATTCCGGGACGTACCGCTGGACCCACCGCAGAATCGTCGTGTGCGCCAGTTCAATTCTTCGCTCGCCCATCATGCTCACCAGATCGCGCGAACTCAGTTTGTACGTGAGATACCACCTGACGCACAGGATGACGACCTCGTCATCGAAGTGTAGTCCCTTGAACAGATCCGAAGTGGGCAGGCGAGCAGCCATTCCTGTCATTGTCCCAGCAGATCACAGCTCACGGAGTTTGCACCAGAACCCTTTTATCGGTGGACAAAAGTCCCCCGCCGCGGAAGCGGGGGGCAAGTTAGCTTTGTGTGGTCGTAGCACACACGAGTGGTCCGAACTATAGCAGGAAACCCCGTCGCACGTGATACGCTAACGTGCAGCATTTCCCGAGACTCTATGCGGCAACTCACCCGTGCGGCCTTGACGATGGCGCCTTTTCTGCTTCCCTTCGTGATGTCGGGACAGGTCAATAACGTCAACACTCCCGGACTGTCCATTACCGGGTATCACTTCGTTCGTGAAGAGTTCTACTCGCGCACACAGTCGCTAGTAACCTACACGGTGGACCTCACTAACGATGGGCCAGCTCAACCTGCGGTGACGGCCACTGTCTTAAGCACGGTCACTGGACTTGGTATTTCTGGACAGAACGTAATCCGTTTCCTCCGAGTGCCCGCCAACAGCGTAGTCACCAGCAAAGAGACCTTCACTCTCTTTGTGGACCGCACCGTCCCATTCAGCTTCAATAACCTGCTGTGGCGACTGCAAGCCGACAAGTTGATCAGTGACGTCTCAGTCGGCAAAAACCTCCAGGTGCAAGCCACCATCACGCTGCCCGAGCCGGCAGGGAGCGGCGGGGCCGACATTACAGTGACCAGCAGCGATCCGGCAAGGGTCCTGTTGGGCCCATCGGGGCTTCAGCAGATTACTGTCCACATTGCTGAAGGCGTTACCACTGGATTCGTCGCCGTTGGTGGTTTGGATAGTGCCGGAACCGTCGCTGTGACGGCGAGTGGAGCCGGTTTCACTGGCACCGGCATTGTCACGCTTAGTCCGACTGGCTTCGAACTCTCAGGACCAACTGGAATTGGCCAGAATTTTACACTCGGCCAGGGAGCCACAGCACTCATCGGGGTGATCCCCGTTCGATTGGACGCGGCAGGCCATGTCATCGAGGCGCAGACCTACTTTATGCCTTCCGGAAGCGTCACAGTCCACGTCTCCAGTTCGAATCCGGCTGCAGGCACGCTAGCTCCCGGATCGGTGACGATCGGCGCCGGAACCAACGCTGGCGTTGTGACATTCACTGCTTTGAACACAGGCTCCACGACAATCAGTATCGATACGCCGGCGGGCTTCAACTCGCCCGCATTGGGAGGTAGTCTGGTGGCAAGCGTTTTTGGAGGCCCGCCGACCGTCACCACGATTGTAGGCAAGGGACTGGAGGCAGTGGCCAGTATTTCACTCGGCGCCCCCGTTCAATCCGGCAATACTCCGATCACAATTACCAGCGACGATCCAACCCAGCTTCTCCTATCGGCAACCCCGGATGGGTTTGGCTCAGCTTCGATTACTCTGAATTTGCCGGCGTTCTCGACAGTGACTCCTGACTTCTACGTCTACGGACTGGCATCGAGTGGAACAGCTACCTACAGGGCATCCGCAGTTGGACTTCAGCCTGTCAAAGGCACCGTCGCCCTCCGCCCGTCCGGATTCATTCTGGTTGGCCCTGGTGGAATTGGCACATCGAGTTTCTTCACAACTCCCCAAAATGGCGATACACCATTGGTCGTCCACTCGGCCCTGCTGAACACTGACGGGTCCTTCTCGGCGACACAGGCCGTCGCCGGGGGCAGCGCGGTGAACGTCGAGGTCGTTAGTTCTGACAAACAGGTTGGTGCAGTAACCAGTTCACCTGTACTTATCGTCGGCGGTTCAAGTAGCGGCCAAACCGCTTATCACCCACTCGGCAGTGGCACCACGACGCTATCACTGAAAACGCCGTCCGGCTTCGTCACGCCTACCCAGTTTCAAACGATCACTGCGATAATTCCCTCGCGACTGTTGTCGTTAACCGGTGACGCATTCAACCCTGTCACGATCGGAAAGAATCTGGAAATTCCCGGCTTTATCAATTTTCCTCCCCAGGCAGTGCCACTGACAGTCACCTTAACCAGCAACAACCCGGCAATCTTGAAACTCGCCAACACGGCTACGGGTGCAGGGTCTGCTTCAATCCAGGTCACAATACCGGCCGGCTCGACGATGGGCCTCTACTACATCCAGGCTTTCGGTAGTTCCGGGTCTGCCAGCTATACGAGTAGCGCGCCGGGATTCAACACCAGGGTGGCGGACCAGATCACGCTAGCGCCATCAGGAGTAGTCGTTTTTGGACCACTTGGGTTCTTAACCTTTCTGCACAAGCCAGTGCCGTACAACCTCAGCCTTGCGAACGGCCCTTCACATGTTATCGTCAGCATTGGCGTCCTCAATCCGGATGGTACCTTCCTCGGCACGGAGCAACTGGCCGGTGGCGAGCCCCTTTCGGTTCCACTCATCAATAGTGATTCGTCTATATCAACGGTGCCACAAGCGGCTTTAATCTTGCCCGGTGAGTACAGTGCCAATCTAACACTTACCCCGCTCAAAACCGGCCAAACAACGATCACGGTGACCCAACCACCGGGGTTCACAGCGCCGGCCCACGGGTTTACCATTCTTGACCAGCCCTTTACGTCCTTGGATGTCAAAGTCTCCCCTTAATGCTCTGCGTCGTATGAACTGGAGAGTAGCAACTTGCTAAACTGACCCGGTGGAGAAACCAAAGATCTTCATCGGGTCCTCCAGTGAACGCCTGCCGGTCCGCGAGCGCTCCAGAACCTCCTCGCCGGCTGCTCTGAACCGGTCATCTGGGATAAAGCCGATTTTGCTCTAATCAGGGTGTTGCCAATTCGTTGATTCAGAAATTGGAGGCAGCACGGGAAGCCGCGATGAGCGGCAGAGTCGTTCCGGCGCTCAATATCCTGGCGGCGGCCCCGCGACCTCCCAGACATGGCGTTCGTCCGTTTTTTGGGAATCGCCTGGCCCGAGCAAGCCACGGCCCTGCTCTCCGCCTCGATTAAAGATGTTCTGACTTTCCGTGACGAACTGCTGGCCCGTGGGGCTGCGCCGAAAACGCTGAACCGCCGCATCAGCTCCATTTCCAGTTTTTATAAATACCTGGGTGCCGCGGCGGCCGAGCTCCGGCTTCCGATCACGATCCCGAATCCCGCGCATGCCCAGTTCATCTCGCGGGAATCGACTGACCCGCGTGAGGAGACACTCGCGCTGTCGGCCACGCGAGCCCGTCAGCTGATTGGATTGCCGGACGGCGAGTCCGTGCTCGACTACCGCGATCGCGCCATCCTGAAAACGTTTGTGTGGTCCGGCATTCGCCTGAGCACCGGGTGCCGGCTGAAGGTCTCCGACTTCCACCAAAACGGTTTGCGAAATGCTAATATTTGCTAAGTCAAAACGATTACTCTCGTACTGGTTTTTAACCGCCTAACGTGTTGGAAACAGGATGGTTAATAGGGGTATTGTTTGCACTGAAACCTTAGCAAACCTTAGCATTCGAGGCCAGCGGTCGAA
>JBBRZF010000178.1:0-6923 GCA_038236965.1 Terriglobales bacterium
AATGGGCTGAAGATCTCGCGAGACCAGCTGGTGTTCTAGAATCTTGTCTGGCAAGGCTTCTGCTTATTTAGTTAAGACTGCTCTCAACAGGGCGGTCTTTTCTGTTTTACCCGCGATTTTGTGACACTTCTTGTAGTTGCCGGTTGACAAATTTTGTCAATATCGCCATTCTGTGACTAAATCTTACCGCCAAGGCCAAGCCGCCTATTAGACGAGGGCCATTATCTAAGTACCTAAAGCTGCGGGAGTTATCTCCAACTTGTTACTTCGGTAATATGAGGTAATGAGGGTTGGGATTGCGGATTGCACCCTGTATGCACGATCAGGACTGGTGAGTGTGGTTCTGTGGCAGAGAGAATGCCGCTCAGGCGCGACTCAATCGCGATCGAGTAGGCTCAACGAATTCAGAATTGAACCGCAGAGACAATAGCTCGGCGGGAACCTAAAAGAAGGAAATTGGAGAACATCATGCGTAAACAGAAGGGCTTCTCGCTAATCGAACTTCTAATCGTGGTCGCGATCATCCTGATCATCGCCGCCATCGCAATTCCTAACCTGCTTCGCTCGCGTATTGCGGCAAATGAAGCTTCGGCCGTCGGCTCGGAGCGCACCATCGTTACGTCTGAGATCACCTACAACACCTCGTACAACACCTTCGCATCGCTTGCCCAGTTGGGCGGCACGGCTAGCCAGTGCGGTACGCCGAGTTCGGCCACCTCCTGCATGATCGACAACTCGTTGGCTGGCGGACAAAAGAGCGGTTACAACTTTGCAGCTACGGGCAACGCTGCAGGTTTCTACACGACGGCAGCGCCGGTCACCACTGGCACAACCGGCGTACGCTTCTTCTGCGGTTCCAATGACGGCGTCGTCCGTCAAGGTGGCACAGCGGCCGCTTCCGACGCAACCGCTTGTCAAGCTCTTGCTGCCATCTAACTTGCAACATTCTTGAGCGAAGCAGAGGGAGAGCGGACAAACATCCTGCTCCCCTTTGCTTCTCCAGGGAATGAGGCTGCGGCTGTGAGCGCGATGCGCAGTATTATAGTTGAAGTTTGTGGGCTGTCGGCATTGGTTCTCAAGATGCAAAGTGTTGGGTCAAACTTGCCAAGCTTCGAGCAAGGTCAAGAGAGAGAGAGAATAACGTGCGCAAACAGAAGGGCTTTTCGCTTATCGAACTTTTGATCGTGGTTGCGATCATTCTTATCATCGCCGCCATCGCCATTCCCAACCTGCTCCGGTCGCGTATTGCGGCAAATGAAGCTTCGGCCGTTGGCTCGGAGCGCACCATCGTTACGTCTGAGATCACCTACAACACCTCGTACAACACCTTCGCATCGCTTGCCCAGTTGGGCGGCACAGCTAGCCAGTGCGGTACGCCGAGTTCGGCCACCTCCTGCATGATCGACAACTCGTTGGCTGGCGGACAAAAGAGCGGCTACAACTTTGTGGCTACGGGCGACACGGCGGGCTTCGTCACGTCGGCAGCGCCGGTCACCACTGGCACAACCGGCGTACGCTTCTTCTGCGGTTCCAATGACGGCGTCGTCCGTCAGGGTGGCACTGCGGCCGCGGCTGACGCAGCCGCTTGTCAAGCTCTTGCTGCCATCTAACTTGAAACATTCTTGAGCGAAGCAGAGGGAGAGTGGACAACATCCTGCTCCCCTTTGCTTCTCCCATGGCATTCCTGCATCCCCGATCAGAAAAGCTGAAGTTTGAGATTCTCGATTTTCTATATCTCGAGTCATAGGATAAATTTGCCATGCGAAAGCAAACAGGATTCTCGCTGATCGAATTATTGATCGTTGTGGCGGTTATCCTGGTATTGGCCGCGATCGCGATTCCCAACATGCTGCGTGCTCGAATCGTTGCGAATGAGGCCGCGGCCGTAAGCGCTATGCGCAGTATCACCAGTTCCGAGATCATTTACAAAATCACTTACCCTGCTGTCGGGTATGCCCCCAGTCTAGACACGCTCGGACCATCCGCATCGCCTACCCCTTCACGCGCTGGCTTGGTTCCTGCTGATCTGGCTGACGCTCCGAACCAGAAAAGTGGCTACACCTTTTCTCTTACCGGGACCGCGGATACGTTCCAGATCAATGCGACACCAGTACAGCCTGGCATAACGGGTAATCGAAATTTTTGCACGGACACTCCTGCGGTGATTTTCTGGGCGGCGCCAGGAGCAACCTGTGTCCCCGGCACAAATCCGATCTAGACGGTTTGCGATGCAAAACGGGGCACGGAAAGTCCGCTGTCGTAATTTCAAAAGGTTTGGCGAAATACCTGGGGGAGGGTATACGCCGATGGGAGCATCCCTGAGATTCAACATCTTTCCGATGCTCCTTTTTCTTTTTTCCCGCCTCTCGTTCCCTCAAAGTAGCCTCTGCTATGATGATGCCGATCTCACCTGCCTTCATGCATATTTCAAGTAAGCCGGACGCGATGGTTCCAGCGCAGACCGAAGACTCGTGCGCTTCGCATTCCAGCGAAAGCCTCGTGACCGCGAAGCCTCCTTCGCGCTGGCGCGTGATGATTCCTTTACTTCTCCTTGCCGTGTACGTGATTCAGGGCGTCTGGTTCATACGCACACAATCTTTCACATGGGACGAACCACTGCACCTGCAGGCAGGCCTGGAAGAGTGGCGACTCGGGTCATTCAGACTAGTCAGCGATCACCCACCGCTTGGGCATCTGCTTCCGACCGCGTTGATTGCGCGCGACCCGAATGTGCGGCTGCACTTCCTGATCGTGCCGTGGCTATCAATGGATTTGTTGTCGGCGGATCCCGATCCCGAATTCGTGGCTCGCCACACCCGCCCGTTGGTGCTCGCCCTTGGGCTTCTGCTGGGAGTGCTGTTGTGGAAGACAGCGCGGAGTCTTTTCTCTGAAGGTGCGGCTAATCTTGCGCTCGCGCTGTTTGCCTTTTCGCCCAACCTGATCGCGCACTTCTCGATGGTCACTACGGACGGCGTGCTGACCATCGCTTACTTTGCAACTGGCGTTCAATTGATGCGCTGGAGGAAGAATCCATCTTGGCCACAGACCGCGTTACTCGGCATCTTGCTTGGAGTGCTCTTGCTCTCCAAACTCAGCGCACCGGTGCTTGTGATGCTGGCGCTGCTCTTCGTACTGGTGAAGCGACGTAAAGAGTGGCATTCACTTCGTGACTGGAGGTGGCGTCCAGCGTTCCTTGCATTTGCGCTAGGACTGTTCGTGCTCTGGGCAGGATATTTCTTCCATGTCTCTCACCTAACGACCCAGCAGGGCACTCTCTTTATGAACTTTCCGCCAGTTCAAAAATCGGTGCCGGTCTGGATCGTCATGGTACGCAAGATCAACCTTTGGGTGCCTGCCGGGGAATACGTCTATGGATTCCTCCAAACCATAGAACACAACAGCGCCGGTCACGGCAAGTTTCTACTCGGCTCGGCAACGACCGGATATATGCCCCTTCTGTACCCCACGATCGTAGCCCTTAAGTGGCCACCCATCGTGTTGCTGCTCTTCGTTTGCTCCATAGTCTTGTTCGCTACCCGCAAAATCAAGCTTCCCCCCGGCTGGGTTGTGCTCGCCGTCTTTCCGCTTGCAGTCTTGTTGCTGGCGATGAGTTCCCGAATCGCGTCAGGGGAACGCCACTTGCTGCCCGCATATCCGTTTGTGTTGCTCTTTGCTTCCGCCACATGGGATTACGCACGGGCATTGGGGAAGCGTGTACGAGTCGCGCTGCTGTTGGTGGCCGTCGCGGCGAACGCAGCGGACGTACTGCGCTACGCGCCCGACTACCTCTCTTACTTCAACCCTCTTGTGCGGCAAACAGAGAGCTACCGCCTGCTGAGCTTCAGCGATTTGGATTGGGGACAAGGTTTGCTGGCACTGAAAAAGTATCAGGGCGAGCACCCCAGCGAAAACATATACCTCGCGACCGTGGGGAATACGACCCCAGCCGCATATGGAATACGTGCAACCCAACTGGAACCCGGCCAGCGCCCCTCTGGAACCATTGTCATCAGCGCCACGCGCCTGGCGGGTTTCCGAGCGGGGGGGCCATGCGGTTTCTGCTGGGTGCAGAAGTATCCGCTCAAAACGACGCTCAATCACAGTTTGTTTGTGTACGAAGTACCTCCGAATCCGGAGCGTTGACGATGACGCGTAATACATCCGTACCTTGGCGTAAGTAACTTGCGAATCAGGAGCAACATCCGCAGAATGCAGGAAATGCCTACCCTCGAAGTCGAATCCGGAGCAAGGCCTGAAACGGTCTCCGAAACCAGAAACTCGGACCGCAATCTCTACCTTGCGCTTTTCCTGGCTGGCTTGGCGATGCGCCTGGGGCTGATGTTCTGGAAGCGCACCTACATGACCTTGTATATGCCCTGGTTGCCATTCAGCTATGGCTACGAAGCCGGAAGTATCGCCGAACATGTGGCACGAGGCTTGGGATTCAGTTCGCCTTTTGGACAGGAATCGGGACCAACAGCATGGCTTGCGCCCGTCTATCCGTTACTGATAGCGCTGTCTTTCAAAATATTTGGCGTGTACTCCGTCGCCTCCCGTATTGCCATCCTCTGCCTTAATTCGGCGTTTGGCGCAGCTACGGCAGTCACCATGCACATGATCGGGAAACGCACGGTTGGGCGGCGCGTAGCCCTCCTCGCCGCCTGGGTTTGGGCGCTTTCACCTTTCTTCTATCGATGGGCGATCAGTTGGGTCTGGGAGTTTGCGCTCAGCGCTTTCCTGCTGACTCTTCTCATCCTGGCAACTCTGAATGTGATTGAGCACGGCACGCGGAGCCGATGGTTGATATTCGGCGCGCTTTGGGGTTTCGTCGCGATAACCAACCCCGCCCTGCTCAGTCTGCTGCCCGTTACCGGGCTGTACGCCGCATTTCACCTACACCGTCAAAAGCGTCCCTGGTTCCGTTCGGCAGTGCTTTCGGCCATTCTGTTCTGGCTCGTCATTTCTCCCGTCATGCTGCGCAACTATAGAACCTTCCACCAGCTTGTCTTCATGCGTGGAAACTTCTGGTTTGAGTTTTACCTCGGGAACTATCACTTCAGCAATGGCCTGGGCTACCTGGGCAAGCATCCGTCGATAAATCCTGTCCAGTTTGTGCGCTTCCGGCAGCTAGGCGAAGCGGGATACATCGCATGGGCAAAGCAACAATCTCTGCAGTACCTGCGGGAACACCCAGCCGAATTCATCGAATTGACCCAGAAACGGGGGCTCTACTTCTGGAGCGGACAGATGTTGAATTACGTACCCCCGAAATTCGAATGGTGGCAGCCCTGGAAGTACTGGCCGCTTTCCGTGGCCGGATGGATGGGAGTCATCTTCTTGTTCACACGACGGCCGAAGGGATGGTTCCTGCTGGCCTCGACGGCGCTGGTTTACCCCATTCCTTACTACTTGACGTATCCGGTTGCGAAGTACCGCCACGCCATTGAGCCAGAACTTGTGCTCATGGCAGCGTTCGCGTTTTTTGTTTTGTGGGATGAGGTTTCCGTCCTGCTTCGCCGCCGGAGGACTGTGCTACTCGAATCAAAATAGACACAGCCCAATCCGGCCTGATTCACGCCGGGGCTCGTTTTATAATAGGCAGAGTTTCACTGCATACGAAAATAATGACAGCCATAGAAACCTACGCCTTGCAGAAGCAATACACCGTCGGCTTCTGGCGTAAGAAGCCGAAAGACGCGTTAAAGCCGCTCACCCTTTCCGTAGAAGAGGGCGAGGTATTCGGCTACCTGGGCCCCAACGGCGCAGGGAAAACTACTACCTTGAAATTGCTGATGGGCCTGGTCTTCCCTACCGGCGGACGCGCGCAGATACTCGGTTGCGAACTGGATGACATGCGCATGAAGGCGCAGATAGGCTACTTGCCCGAGCAGCCCTATTTCTACGATCACCTGACCGCGACGGAGTTGCTCGAATACTTTGCGCAGCTTTCCGGCGTTCCGGCGAAAGAACGGACGAAGCGTGTCCACGGGATGCTGGACCGCGTGGGACTGATGGAAGCGCGCTCTACGCAACTGCGAAAATATTCGAAAGGAATGTTGCAGCGCGTGGGAATCGCACAGGCCATTCTGCACGATCCGAAGCTAGTGTTTCTCGATGAGCCGATGTCGGGACTTGACCCGGTTGGTCGGCGCGAGGTGCGCGACCTCATCGAAGAGTTGAAGAACGAAGGCAAGACGATTTTCTTCTCCACGCACATCCTCTCCGACGCGGAATCGCTCTGCGACCGCGTTGCGGTGCTGAACAAGGGAGAGTTGCGCGGAATCGGGGTGGTCGCCGACCTGACTAGAGAAGTGAGCGGCAAGGTGGAAGTGATGTGGCATGGAGCGGCGAGTCTGGATGCTATTGCGGCGCTTGGCGGCGAATGTCATGCCACGGGCGACATCATTCGCGCCATTCTTCCTCAGGACCAACTGGATGCCGCGATTGACGCATTGCGCAGTACGCGCTCGCATCTTATCTCGGTCACTCCGGTGCGCGCGACGCTGGAAGACTACTTTGTGGCGCAACTCAGTGGCGAAGAGGCGGCGCGAGCATGAGCACCTCCAATCTGATGACGAGCGACCGCAATTCCGCGCAGCATCCGCAACCGAAAACCGTACCGACGAACTCCGTGTTCTCGCGCATAGGCGCGGTGGCATTCAACACGTTTCGCGAAGCGGTACGCGATCGCGTGCTCTACAACCTGGTCGTGTTCGCGGTGCTTATCGTGGGCGCGTCGCTGCTGGTCGGCCAGGTATCGATTGGCATTGAACGCCTCATCCTGGTGAATCTGGGACTGACGGCGATCAACCTGTTCGGCATCGTCATCGCCATTTTTATTGGGATAGGACTGGTCTCGAAGGAGATCGACCGGCGCACGCTGTACACGATCGTGGCCGCGAGGCCGTTGCGACGCTGGGAAT
>JBBRZF010000179.1:0-6919 GCA_038236965.1 Terriglobales bacterium
ATTCACGGCGCGCGCTCCGCTTGAGAGGATGGCCTTGCCGAGAGCGTCGTTGGCTTCGGGATGTTGCGGCAGCAGCACGGTGGGCCGGTCTTTGCGGACGATGCCAGCCTTCTCGCCTGCGATCTCGGTGATGGTGTTGCCAAGATATTTCTGGTGATCGAGAGCGATGTCGGCAATGACGGAGACACAGGGTTCGAGCACGTTGGTCGCGTCCAGACGCCCGCCGAGTCCGACCTCCACTACTGCGATCTGCACGCCCGCGTCGGCGAAACGCACGAAGGCCATCGCCGTCAGCATCTCGAAAAAGCTGGGCTGGTGCGGCAACTTGTTTTTCGCGACCGCGCGTTCCGCGGCTGACTGCACGCGCTCATAGACGTCGGCAAAAAGAGTATCGGCTATGTCGTGGCCATCGATATTGATGCGTTCATTGATGCGCACGAGGTGCGGCGAAGTGTAGAGACCCGTATGGTATCCGGCAGCGCGCAGGATGGAAGCCAGCGTTGCAGCCGTGGAGCCTTTGCCGTTGGTGCCCGCGATGAGCACGCTGGCAAATCGCTGCTCAGGATTGCCGAGCTCAGCCAGCAGCACGCGCATGTGGTCGAGATGGAACTTGAAAGCAGGCGTGTTGTGCAGTTCGTGTCCGAGTTCATAGAGCCGGGCAACGGCGTTTTCGTAAGCAGACATGTCCTGTTGATTATCGCAAAAATGCGAAGCCCCAGCGCGTCTGCGTTAGGGCTGGGCAAAATGCCTCTTCCATGCGTTTAGTGGATGACGTCGAACTTCTCGCGGGGCGTGTTGCAAATGAGGCAGTGCATGAGTTCCGCGTCGTCCGTGGTGAATCCGCAAACGATGCAGACGTAGAAGGTGGTTGCCGTCCGCTGATTTTCCAGGGTCTCGATGGCATTGCGATACAGCGCAGCGTGACCGGCTTCGGCTTCCATCGCCAACTGGAAGGTCCGCATGGCGGCGACATTGTGTTGCGAATCGGCTTCGCGGATGAAGTCCGGATACATGACGTCGCGCTCGTACTCTTCTCCGGCAAGGGCGACCTTCAGGTTTTCAGCGGTCGTGTTCACTTCAGGTTCGTGGATATGGGCGGCCGGAGTAGCTCCCAGGCGTTGCAGCACGCGCGCATGGTTTGAAGCGTGGATCTTCTCCGCACTCGAGGCGGCACGGAACAGCGTGGCCACCCGAAGGTATCCATCTTGCTCGGCGCGCACGGCAAACAAGCCGTACTTGTGCGCGGCATTGCTCTCGCCCTCATAGGCGGCTTGCAGGTTCTTGATCGTGGTTTCCGTGGACGCAGTGATCATAGACATAGGATGACTCCTTACAAAGCGATTCTATGCCGCGCGTTCCCCTGAGTCTGTGACAGAAAAACAGGCACAGCGTGAGCCGTGCCTGTGTGAAACGTAAATCCGTTTACGCGCGCTTCGGGGTCTGCATGAAGGCGAAGGCGCGAGCGATGTAGCTCTTCAGGTCGCGACGATGCACCACGGCGTCGAGCATGCCGTGCTCCATGAGGAATTCGCTGCGCTGGAAACCTTCCGGCAATTTTTGACGAATAGTCTGCTCGATGACGCGGGGTCCGGCGAATCCGATGAGCGCTCCCGGTTCGGCAATGTTCAAATCGCCGAGCATGGCGAAGGACGCCGTGACGCCTCCGGTCGTCGGGTCGGTGAGCACGGAGATGTAAGGCACTTTAGCGGCGTGCATACGCGCCAGCGCGGAGCTGATCTTCGCCAGCGTCATCAGACTGATGACGCCTTCCATCATGCGAGCGCCGCCGGATGCGGAGACGATGATGAGCGGCATCTTCGCGTCCGTCGCTTTCTCCACCGCACGGGTGATGGTCTCTCCGACAACGGCGCCCATGCTGCCGCCGATGAAGGAATATTCCATCGCGCTGACGTAAACGGGCTGACCGTTCATCTGGCCGCGCGCGTTGATGATCGCGTCGTTGAGTCCGCTGTTTTTCTGTGCGGCCTTCAGTCGTCCGGCGTAGGGCTTCAGGTCAACGAACTTCAGTGGGTCGGTGGAGACCAGGTTCAAGTCCTCAAGCTCGTAGCTGCCTCCGTCGAGCAATTGCGCGATGCGCGTGCGCGCGTCGATGCGGAAATGCTTGTCGCACTTCGGGCAGACGGTGAAATTCTCTTCGAGATCTTTTTTCCAGATGATCTGGCGGCACTGTTCGCACTTTACCCAGAGCCCTTCGGTCTTAACTTTCTTTTCGCCCGAAGTATCCAATTCCTGCGGTTGCCGCTTGAACCACGTCATAAAGAAGTTTTCCATTTCCCGGTTCCCAGTTCCCAAATCGTTTCGTGGGAAGGACCGTGCGCCGCGATGCCAGCGGCGGATGATGAAAGTCGGCGTCGGTACGCCATGGTTCCCGTCAGTGCCCCCCGTGGTAGGGGTGGCCTTTAAGGATTGTAAATCCTCGATACAGTTGTTCGGCTAAAACAACGCGCGCCAGTTCATGGGGCAGCGTCATGCGTCCCAAGGAAAGCTTGAATTGCGCGGCTTTTAGTGCTTCCGGGCTCCATCCGTCGGCCGGGCCTATGGCGAAGATAAGCTCTTGCGTACCACGGTCCTGCTGCTCGCGCAAGAACTCAGCCAACTCCTCGGAACTCATCTGTTTGCCACGCGGATCGAGTGCGACAAAGATGGGCGCGGTGCGTCCCTGCTTTTCAAGCTGCTTGAGCAACGCAGATTCCGTGGCTATCTCCGCGCCTTCGGTAGGCGTGTAGCGCCCGAGACGTTTCAGATACTCGGCGGTAAGCGAGGCAATGGCCGCTTCCTTCGTTTTTCCGATCCAGGCGACGCGCAGCTTCACCGCTTGACCTTACCAGTTCCGCAGCGATGGCGTATAGTACGCGGCAGAGCACGCTTCATGAAGATCATTTTTATCCTCGCGCTGGTACTGATAGTCTTCGTCGTCTTCCGGCGAATGAATCGTGACGTGGTGCTCACCGTCGAACCGCCTAAGCTTTGGGAACAACGTCCGCCGCTCGCTTTCGATGACTTCTACGCGCAGCACTACGCCGATAGCGGGCTGTCGAAAGAAGTCGTGCAGGCGGGCCTGGAACAGTTATCGCGCTTGCTGAAGGTGCCCGCCGAACAACTCCGTCCCGACGATCGCTTGGAAGACTTGAACCCCGGCGCGATAGAAAAAGCAGAGAAATGGATTGAGACCCTCAGCAACGCTCCGTTGATCGGCCCGGCAATCAAAGAAAAGCTTGCGAGCCTGGACTTGAACATCGTGACCGTTGACGACTACATCCGCAAACTCGCCCACCTCGGCGAACAGCTGCAGGGAGAAGGTGCGTGAACCCACTCACGCTGCTTATCATTCTCGGCGCAATTGGATTTGTCATCTTGTTCGCGCTGAAAGTCACGCGTGAATCGCGCCGCATCGCACAAGAGAAGAGGAAGAAGAAAGGCGCTTCGTTTTGAACACTGCGAACGATGACCTTTGGGAACAGCCTCACCGCTCGTGGTGTCTATAGAGACATGGCATACAGAGCAATCGCGCACCGCTTTCTACGGATGACGGCTCTGCTCGTGCTTGGTCTCTGCATTCTTCTGATTGCGTTGGCTCAGTTTCAGCAGCGTCTTCTTCGCTATCGTGTCGAGCGATTGCTCGCAGACATTCATTCCGTACGTCTCCACCAAAGCACGTGGAACGATGCGCAGATTCTGATGAAGCGCTGGGGTGCATGGGGACACTACGAGGGAAATTGTTCGGCAAACGATTGCCGATACGGGATCGTGCTAGAGGATTTCGGCTCAAGGCTGTTGAGGACGAATGCTCACAGACTGAATTACGATTTACTTAGACACTTGTCGGCATTCCGTATCTATCAATTGGTCGGCGGCAGATTTGCGTCGATGGTTGTCGAGTTTATCGTGCAGGACGGCACCATCTGGAGAACAAGTGCTGCGCTCGTTATCCAGGTTCCACCTCAAAGCTCCCCTAAGTTCGGGTTCGGAGAATATTCGCTCATTGTGCGAACCCATAGCCGTCAAGCTCTTGCCGATGGCCCCGGTATTCTCGGTTCAGACGGACAACTCGCACAACATCCGGACTATAAGATTGGCCGACCTGGGGGGTGCACGGCTTGCTTAATGGCAACGGTCATTTACACGCCACATTTGGCGCAGTCCGAGATTCAACGTCTCACCGCGTTTAATCTCTCCTGCCTTACGCGACTTCACGCTTGCACAACGCTCGAAGAGGTCTTGCCTGCGGTGCGAGGGTTGCACCTCTATCCGATAACCGAACCCGACGACCATCCGGTTGACCCTCCGCGATTGCCGCCCCGGCCATGCGATATTCCAATTTGGGCCTTGGGAAGGGACGCAACTTTTGTACTCGTAGTCGATGCTCTTTCGACTAGAAAGGAGCAAGCATACGGTCAGGAGCACGAAAAGGCCGAGGTCAAGGTCATTGCACTTCGCTCAAAGAGCCGTCGCCTTGGCCAGTCGGCACGGTACTCACGGTGAAGCCGTACGCGGGCGAATTCGTCAATCCTCCATTCCAGTCGGCGGAGCATTTGATTCGGGGGAAGCGATACATTGTGCTTCTGCAAGCTGGATATAACGAATACAAGTGGGACGCTCGAGAGGTTTCAGCGGATCGGTGCGGCGTGCTCGACGATACGCTAGAGATCGTGCAGCAACTTGAGAGGGGATTTGCCCAGAACGACAAGTCACGCGGGTCCGAACGCTCGGGCTTACGTTATTAGCAGTCGAACGGCACTACTTGTTCGCACCTCAATCCAGCCGATACTTCTTCCGCTTCTCCAGCAGCGTCTTGCGCGAGATGCCCAATAGTTCCGCCGCCTTGGATTTGCGCCCTCGCGTGTAGTCGAGCACTTCCGCGATGTGGGCGCGCTCTAGTTGTTCGAGGGTCACGATCTTGCTGGCTGCGCTGCCGCCCTTGCGCACGTAGGCGGGAAGGTCTTCGGCTTCGATGTCCGGCGCGGCGCTCATCACCACTACGCGCTCCACGATGTTGCGCAACTCGCGCACGTTTCCCGGATACGCATATTCTTCGAGGACGGCCATGGCCGCAGGTGTGAACGAGAGTCTTTTCTTGCGATGCAAATGCGCGAGGCGTTCGACGAAGTGCTGAGCTAAAGGCGCGATGTCGGCGGGGCGCTCGCGCAAGGGACGCACGAGGAGTGGAATCACATTGAGTCGATAGAAGAGGTCTTCGCGGAAGGTGCGTCGCGCGACAGCGTGTTCCAGATCGACGTTGGTGAGGGCAATGATTCGCGCGTGGAACAAAAAGGGGCGATGTCCGCCGAGGCGGTCGAACTTGCGTTCGTCGATGGCGCGCAGCAACTTTGCCTGCGAAGGCATGGAGAGCGCCGCAATCTCGTCGAGCACCAGCGTACCCTGTCCGGCAGCTTCCAGGCGTCCGCGCTTCATCTGCGTGGCTCCGGTGAAGGCGCCCTTCTCGTAGCCAAAGAGTTCGCTTTCCAGTAATTCGTGTGGCAGGCTGGCGCAATCGATCTTCACCATTGGATGGTCGGCCTTGGGGCCGAGCGAGTGCAGCAGCGAGGCGACCAGGTCTTTGCCGGTACCGTTTTCTCCGCGCACCAGCACGGTGGAAGCGCTGGCCGCCACTTTCTTGATTTGTTCGAAGAGCCGCAGAGATATCGGATCTAACGCGACGAAGGCGCTCGACACCGTATCTGGCGTGAGCGCCCTCGGCACATCGTTGCTTCTGTCGGCGACCGTCTGTTGCCGGACGGCGGTCGCTTGCGGTCCTGTGGGGACGTCGCGCATCAGCGCATTCAGCCCTTCTTCGACTTGGACTTCGCAGAACGTGAAGCCGCGGCTTTCGCCTGCGTGCGCGTGGTAGAAACTTTTTTCGCGGCCGACTTCGCGCCGGTTCTCGCCGCCGACTTGGTGGCGGTCCTGGCTCCAGCTTTGGCTGCCTTCTTGGCTCCAGTCCTGACTGCGGGCTTGGCTGGCAAGGTCTTGCGACCCGCCTTCTTCACCGGCACCGGCGTGGGCGTTTTCTTCGCCGTGGCGCGCTTCGACTTCAGGTCTTGTTCGGTCAGTTGCTTTGCCGATTTCCAAAGCCGTTCCAGGTCGTAGAACTTGCGAGCGTTCTCCGAAAATACGTGGAGCACGAAGTCCACGTAATCGAGAAGCACCCATTCCGCCTGGTCGTAACCTTCGCGGTGATTAGGCTCGAAACCAGCGCGGGAGAGTGTCTCCTCCACTTCATCGCAGATGGCCTGAACCTGTCGCGGGTTGCTGCCGCTGCACACGAGAAAATAATCCGTGAACGCGCTGGACTCCTCGGGGAGCCGTAATACCGTCAAATTCTGCGCCTGTTTGGAGTGCGCGGCCTCTACGGCCATCAATACCTGTTGCTTCACGTCTGCTGGTTTCATCCGTCCTCGTTCATGCAGGTAATGCCTGCGAAAATCTTATTGCTGCTTCTTGCGATGTTCGTGGCCGCCGACGATCTCAAACAGCTTTCGGCGTTCCTCCGGAGCTGCCTCGGCATCCCGCTTCACTTTCGGCTTCGCCGGAATCGTGTTCGGCTTCGCCGGAATTGTGGTGGCTGCCTCGGGTTTTCCCGGTTTGTATAGCTGCTCTTTACGAATATAGTCCGCCACCGCGTCGCCCGTAGAACTTGCCACGCTCTTGCCTGCGGCTGCCGCGGAGCGGATCTTCGTCGCCGACACTGGAACCTTCACGTCATCGAGCAGGTGAATCGTCGTCCCCGGAAGTACCATGGTGCCTCGCGCCGATTGCTTTTCAAAAATCTTGGCTACCTGCGCCGCCGGACGCAATGTCTCCGGCAAAGCCCGAGCGACATCGGCCAGCGAATATCCCGGACGACTGGCCACGATGAATTCGCATTCCTGCAAAAGCTCAACCGGACTGCGCCACTTGG
>JBBRZF010000180.1:0-6892 GCA_038236965.1 Terriglobales bacterium
CGTCCGCGTTCCATACCTTCGAAAAGCGCAGCGAAATCCTGTCCGCGCCAAAAGACTACGCCGACGGAGACGAAGACTTCGGCGTGAAGGACGCGCTCGGAGGCGAGGCGCTCCATGAGTTTGTAGGTCACGAGTTCGTAATCTTGCGGGTCGCGCATGCGCTCGGTGACGGCTTTGAAGGCCATGAGGAATCCGGTGAAATCCTCGTAACGATAGAGCGCTTCGGCGTCTTGGAGCGTGAGTTCGCGGTGGCTGTCGGCGAGAGGCTTGTAACGATTGTTCTCCCAGGGAAAGGGCGAGTTGTGGCGTCGGGCGAGTTCGCAGAGGGTTTCGGGCGAGACGGAGCCTTCGAGGTGGAGGTGGAGTTCGGCCTTGGGCAGCGAGAGGATGAAGTCGCTGGGCGTGATGTGGTCGGAGATGGGAGTGTGGGGCATGTGGAAGTTGCCAGTTGTCGGTTGCCGGTTAAAAGCAACGGCAATCAGTTGCCAGTTGCCGGTTGTCAGTTGTCAGTTGTCAGTTGAGAACAACAGCAAAGGCCGGGGGCTAAAGCCCGTTCATCTCGGATGCTTAACGGCACGACTAAAGTCGTGCCCTGATACGAAGCTCGATGATGACGGCAGTTGGCGTTACGTCTTGATCAGATGATGTCGTGACCTGATACAAAACCTCATTTTACTTGCTGGCAAATTCGCTGTGGTGGCGGGAATAGAAGTAGTAGATGACTAAACCTATTGCCAGCCAGACGATGAAGCGTATCCAGTTCATGATGGGCAATCCGGCCATGAGCAGGACGCAGGTGATGATGGAAAGAATCGGAATAATAGGACCACCGGGAGCGCGGAATCCGCGTGGGCGGTCGGGTTCGCGATAGCGCAGGATGAGCACTCCGCCGGAGACGAGCGCGAAGGCAAAGAGGGTGCCGATGTTGGACAGGTCGGCGAGAGTTCCGATGTCGAGCATTCCGGCGGGGATTCCGACCACGAATCCGGCGATCCAGGTGGAGACGTCTGGTGTGCGGAAGCGCGGGTGTATGTGTCCGAAGATGCGAGGCAGCAATCCGTCTCGCGACATGGCGAACCAAACGCGGGCTTGTCCGAGTTGGAAGACGAGCAGGGACGATACCATTCCGAGGATGGCGCCGCAAAGAACGATGAGGCGAACCCAGTGGAGGTTGAGAGCGCGCAAGGCATTGACGACAGGCGCTGCATCCCCTTCCATGGTGGACCAGTAACGGATGCCGGTGAGGACCACGGCTACGGAAATATAAAGAATGGTGCAAATGATGAGCGTGGAGAGGATGCCGATAGGGATGTCGCGCTTGGGATTCTTTGCTTCCTCGGCGGCCGTGGACACCGAGTCGAATCCGATGTAGGTGAAGAAGATGATGGAGCCGCCGGTGAGGACGCCGCTCCAGCCATTGGGCGAAAAGGGGTGCCAGTTTTCCGGCTTGACGTAGTGCGAGGCGAAGAGCACGAAGACGAGAATCGCCACGATCTTGAGCATGACCATGGCGTTGTTGGTCTTGGCCGATTCGCGGATGCCGCGCACGAGAACGACGGTCAGGAGCATGACGATGATGAAGGCCGGAAGATTGAATCCGAAGTGCCAACCAGTTCCGTATCCGCCGCCACCGCTGGGAAGGAATGAGGGATTTGACCACATCGGCGAAAAATGGATTCCGAAGAAGTCGAATAAGTCTACGACGTGGGCGGAGAATCCGACGCCGACGGCCATATTGCTGACGGCGTATTCGAGGATGAGATCCCATCCGATGATCCAGGCAATGAGTTCGCCCATGGTGGCGTAGGTGTAGGTATACGCGCTGCCGGCGATGGGAATCATGGAAGCGAGTTCGGCGTAACAGAGCGCGGTGAAGGCGCAGACGATGGCGACGAGAACGAAAGAGAGCGCGATAGCGGGGCCTGCGCCGGGGCGTCCGAAGGTGGGCGAGCGGTGAATGAGGTACTCGAGCAACGGAGCGTTGACGATGGAGCTGAACTCGAGTTTTTGTCCGGCGATGGCGGTGCCTACGACAGTGAAGATTCCGGAACCGATGACGGCGCCGATGCCGAGAGCGGTGAGCGACCAGGGACCGAGCGTCTTTTTTAGCCGATGCTCTGGTTGTTCCGATTCCGAGATGAGCTTATCGATCGACTTACGCGCGAACAGTTGGCCGGCCAGGGGAACCCTCCGTTGATGGGAGTTGTAAGGATGAAGCCGTCAGCAATAGGGTTTGCTGATTGCTGACGGCGATTCTATTTAGCGCTTGGCTTGACCGCGTGCGGCCTTTTTGACCTTCTTCTTCTGTTTAGCTTCGCCACGAGGAGCGGTGCGCGGCGCTTTGGGAGCGGCCTTTTTACGTGCGGCGCGCTTTTTTTCTTTACGTTCTGTTTTCGGTAGAGCTTTTGTATTTGGCATTGAATCCTCTTTTTATTTTTTCTCTGAACTTGTATTCGCGCAGGGGCTACAGCCCCGTTGCGTTGCGTGCTTGTATGGCACGACTAAAGTCGTGCCCTGATACAGAACTCGATGTACAACGGCAGCTTCGCGAAACGCAGAGCTCGATGTTCACGGCAGCAGCGTGAAACACAGAACTCGATGTTCACGGCAGCAGCTTCCACCGGAAAATCCAAGAACGAATCCGTAGCTACGCCTTTTGGAGCTGCGCGTATTTCTCCACCAGCTTTTTTAAGCCGAAGCGAGGAAATTGTACCGTAATCTTGGAATCTTCACCTTCTCCTTCGCGCATGTAAACGGTTCCTTCGCCATATTTCGGGTGACGGACGCGGTCTCCTTTGCGGAATCCGCGCTTCCCGGATGCCGCGGGAACCTCGATTTTAGGGCGAGTAAACTTCTTTCCGCGCGAAGCAAAGAACTCCGCAATGTTATCGATGGAGTTGTAAGAGGTGCCGTTGTAGACAGCCTTTTTCTGTCCGGCGTACGGGTCGACCGCGTAGGGCTTGGACTGGTCTTCGTTCTCGTAATCGTAATGAGTGGACTCGCCGTAATCTCCGCTGGACGCGGGTTTGCGGCGTCCGCGGGGCGAGCCTACGTCTTCGATGAGCTTGGGAGGAATCTCTTCGAGGAAGCGCGATTCGACGGTGGGCTCGGGCATGTCGGTGCCGTAGCGCCGTCGATAGCGAGCGCGGGTGACGATGAGGCGATCCATGGCGCGCGTCATGCCGACGTAGCAGAGGCGGCGCTCTTCTTCGATCTCGTCGGGCGCCATGAGGGTTCGCGAGTGCGGGAACAATCCTTCTTCGAGTCCGACGAGAAAAACGAGAGGGAACTCGAGACCCTTGGCCGCGTGCAGGGTCATGAGCGTGATCTGCTGGGAGGCGTCGAACTGGTCGGCATCGCTGACGAGCGCGGCGTGATCGAGGAAGTCGGTGATGGACTCGCCGCGATCACGAGAGTCCATGGCGGCGTTGACGAGTTCGCGCAAGTTTTCTACACGGGAGAGCGACTCGGGCGTGTCTTCCTGTTCGAGCAGGCGAATGTATCCGGTGCGGTCGAAGAGGAACTTGAGTAGCTCGGCCACGTTGGCGGATGCGCCGGGAGCGCGGAAGCCTTCAACGGCTTCGGAGTCGGCGTTGTCGGAAACGGGTTCGGAATCGGGGGAGGCACCGTCTTCGAGCGAGTCGGGAGAGAAGGCAGTGGAGTCGTCTTCGTTACGTTCGCCCTGGCTGAGTTCCTCGCTGAAAGATTCGGGAGAGAACTCGACGACATTCGCGCCGAAGGAGAAACCGTGCTGCTCTTCGTCGCCGAAGGAGATGTCTTCCGCTGGAAGTTCGATGGCGGCGGGCTGGGATAGTCCGGCGGTCTGTGGCGTTGTGACGGTGGCGGCGAGGCGGTCGGCGTAAGAGCCTTCGAGCATGGCGCGCGCGTCTTCGATGACTTCGCGGAAGCCCTTCATGGCGGCGAGTGCGCGGGCGGGAAGAAGTTGGCGGTCGATGACTTCGCAGAGGGCGTCCCAAAGCGATTTGCCGGTCTCGATGGCGATGCGCTCGACGGTCTCCATCGAAGTTTTGCCGATGCCGCGCGTGGGCGTGTTGACGACGCGCATGAGGGCGATGGAGTCCTGCGGATTGAGGATGAGTTTGAGGTACGAGATCATGTCCTTGATCTCGGAGCGATCGTAGAAGGAGAAGCCGCCGACGACTTTGTATTGCAGTCCGTAACGGCGAAGCGACTCTTCGAAGAGACGCGATTGCGAGTTGGTGCGATAGAGAATGGCGGCCTTGGGCGTGTCGCCGGAGTCGAGCGTCTGCTGCACGTATTTGGAGATGATGTCGGCGGCGAAGAGAGCTTCGTTCTCGCCGTCGGGCGCTTCGTAGTAGCCGATGAGCGAGCCACCCTGACGATCGGTCCAGAGCTTTTTGCCTTTGCGCTTTACGTTGTTGGCAACGACGGCGGAAGCGCCTTCGAGGATGTTCTGGGTGGAGCGGTAATTCTGCTCGAGACGAACGATCTTAGCTTCCGGGAAGTCCTGCTCGAATTCGAGGATGTTGCGAATGTCGGCACCGCGCCATGAATAGATGGACTGGTCTTCGTCGCCGACGGCGCAGACGTTGTGCCGTGTGCCGGCGAGGGCGCGCATGATCTCGTATTGCGGACGGTTGGTGTCCTGATATTCGTCGACCAGAATGTAGTGGTAGCGGCGGTTGTACTTCTCCTTGACCTCGGCAGAGGTCTTGAAGAGGCGCATGGTTTCGAGGAGGAGGTCATCGAAGTCGAGCGCGTTGGCCTTGGCCAGCTCGGCTTTATAGATCTTGTAAACGTGGGCGATCTTTTCCGTCTTGGGATCGCCGGAGTTGAGGTCAACGTCTTCGGGATCCATCATGTGGTTCTTGGCCCAGGAGATGCGTCCGAGAATGGCTTGAGGCTTGAGGGATTTGTCGTCCACACCGAGGCGGCGGAGTGCGGCTTTGACGATGGATTGCTGATCGGTTTCGTCGTAGATGACGAAATCCTTCGTGTAGCCCTTCCCATTGATCTGGAGCGCCTGAATATCGCGCCGGAGGACGCGTACGCAGAAGGAGTGGAAGGTGGAGATGACGGGCTTGGAGAGGGAGCGTGCGCCTACGAGTTTTTCGACGCGCTCGGCCATTTCGGAGGCAGCCTTGTTGGTGAACGTCATGGCGAGGATGGAGTCGGCCGGGACGCCCTGTTCGATGAGGTGAGCGATGCGATAGGTGATGACCCGCGTCTTGCCGGAACCGGCACCGGCAAGGATGAGGATGGGACCATCCTTGGTCTCTACGGCTTCGCGCTGCTCGGGATTTAGTCCTTGAACAAACTGCAATGCTGGGTACCTGCTGCTGAGCTTCTAAGCTGCTGAGCTGAATCGGTTGGAATCGTGGTCGGCGCTCGAAGCAGCTAGTTAGGTTTTCGCTGTGCGTCGTGCTTGGCCATATCTTCGGAAAGGCCCTTGTTTTGATCGCGCTGACTTTTACATTCGGCGCAGGGGCAGAAGTCGCGCAGGTACGCCCACGAATAGATGCCGTGCTGATGGCCGTCGTTCCAAGTGAAGCGGATGGCGTATTTGCCGACAGCCTCGACCTCGGTGGGGCGAGCCATGGCCTTGAACAAAGGGAGAGCGCCAGCGATGGGGGAAGGCTGGTCTCCGGGCTCGCGTCCGTCTTTGTCGCGCTCTTCATTGCAGAGGGCGCAAGGGCAGGCGTCGCGCAGGTAGACGAAGGGATAGACGCTCTGGTGGCCGTCTTTCCACTCGATGTCCATGCCGGTGCCGGAATCTTTGTGAACCTTGACTGACTTGGGATCTGCTGACATAACATTCTAGTATCGCATAGGGTGGAAGAGGCGAAAGAGCAGAAAGAAAGAGGAAGAACTCATGATCGTGGGCGCACGGCCGGGGAAACGATGAGGGATTTTGGCGGTTGGGCTTGCCGAATGGGCACGAACTCCGGTAGAATCTATTCTTTGGCGACAGTCTACTGTTCGAGCCAGAGCGTTGCTTCGCTCGAACCAGCCCCAAGAGTGTGAAGTACCAGCCAATTTAGGGGCGTAATTCTTTCTGGAGTTCCATCATGGCAGCTAAGTGTGATGCTTGCGGCAAAGGTCCGCAGTTCGGCAATAACGTTTCGCACGCGCACAATATCACCAAGCGGCGCTGGAATGTCAATCTGCACCCGGTGAAGGCGAAGACCGCGCAAGGCAATAAGAAGATGCGCGTGTGCACGTCGTGCTTGCGTTCAAACAAGATCGTCAAGGCGTAAGACGTTTCGTGGCGTGATTTCGCCAAAATAGGGATTGGTGTATCGAAAAGCCTCCACAAGTGGGAGGCTTTTCTGTTTTTGTGCGAATTCAAAAAGGCAAAGATTGAACCACAAGGACACAAAGGGGCACAAAGGACACAAAGAACGCTTTCAGGCAAGGATCCAATCGATGACGGATGGCACTTCCCTTTGCGGTCCTTCGCGCCCCCTGCGTTAAACGGCTATTCGAGGGCGATGGCGTCGATCTCCACCTGGCAATCCTTGGGGAGGCGGGCGGCTTGGATGGTGGAGCGCGCCGGGGGATTGTGCGGGAAGTAGTTTGCGTAGACTTCGTTCATGGCGGCGAAGTCATTCATGTCTTTCAGGAAGACTCCGCAACGCACGATCTTTTCCATGCTGGAACCGGCCTGTTCGACGATGGCCTTGATGTTGAGCAGGACGCGATGCGTCTGCTCGCCAACCGTGCCTTCGAGCAGTAGCTGGGTAGATGGATCGATGGGCGTCTGGCCGGAGACGAAGATGAATCCGTTGGCCTTGATGGCCTGGGAATAAGGACCGATGGCGCTGGGGGCATCGGCGACGTTGTTGATGAGCTGCATGATGAATAGGAAAGGGAGTGGATGAAGAAGAGCAAATGAAGCGCGATAAGTGCC
>JBBRZF010000181.1:0-6887 GCA_038236965.1 Terriglobales bacterium
CAACGCCCGCCCTAATTCGCGGGGCTCCCATCTTTCGAATATCCCCCAGGCGCTCACACCTCGAATACATTCACCGCGTAACTGCTCGAGCGCGCCTGAGAACTCGTCGCTCCACCGCCGCCCCCAACGCTCTCTGCAAATCCATCTCCCAACGGCTTCGTATCAGGGCCCCCAAAAAACACAAACGGCAGACTGTTCGCACAGACTGCCGTCTTGCACGTTGAATTGGCTTTGCATTGCGTGGGCCCGGACACCCCCGTCCGTGGCGGGCGAGCAAAGCTCGCCTCCGACCCTCGTCACCAAGGAACCCTTTGTCCTGCCGCCAACGCCCGCCCTAATTCGTTCCTTTGCCTATCCGCGGGACGCCTTGATACTCGTCTCGCTTCGCTAGAACGTTCTTCGGTTTCGGTTTCGGCTGCTTCTTCACTTCGCGTTTTCCTGCATTCTTATTTCCCATGTCCCAAGTCTAACGCCGAACCTCGTTCTTCCAAATGCAAAACGGCGACGGCCGCGCGTTCCCGCGCAGGCCGTCGCCATCAAACTTTCCGCTGGCCGTTACGCTTGTGGCGAACTCACCAGCAGTGCCCGCAGATTCTCGCACGCGGACGCCGAGCGATACACCGGACAGTTATAGCAATCGCGCACCATGCCTTCGCTCGCCTGGCAGCACGCCTTGTTCGTCCAGCACGGACTCGTCGAATCCTTCACCACCGGACAACATTGCTTCTTCTCGTATCCGCAACCGCGAATATCCCAACAGGGAAGCAGCGCCAGCAAATGCCGTATCCCGGCAAAATTCAGCCGAGCCTCGCGCACCAACCGCAAAACCGTCCCAATCCAGAGGTAATCCGACTCCGTGAAATAGCGAGTCCCCTTCGGAGACTTGATGGGGATCAACAGACCTTCGCGTTCATACAGTCGCAGCAGGTCCACCGAAATATTGAAATGTCGAGCGACTGCACCGATCTTGATTTTTTCGCCGCTGCTCGGCAGAGCAGCCATCCTAGGTTGAGTAGACATGATATGACTCCAGATTTCTTAACCCGCGTCAGCTTTCTTCGCGTTTTTTCGCGGTCTTTAACACAAATTTCGTCGCTTTTTAGCAGATTTCTTAGCCGTTTTCGGTGCCTTTTTACCAGTCGTCTCCGCTTAAGCATAGGAGAACTTGCCCTGTATCTCGCAATCCTCTATCCAAAACTCCAGATTCCAGAAATCATGAATTTCGTTGCAATCAAACAGCTTACAAACTCGACTCGTCACATTTCTAGATTACAAAAACCAGAAAGCGCGGGAAATCTCGCACTACTGAGCGCGATTTCCCACACAATCACACCCCGCAAATAAAACTCCTCCCAGTGACCTGCCGCACAGACACGTAACTCCAACCCTTGCAATACTTAGCTCGAATTCGCCGTTGCGAGGAACGCATGTCAACCGCCACCTCAATCTTCACCGCCATCAAGAACTTCCAGGAATTACGCCTACGCGCTCAACAACTTGGCCCCAAGCGCGTCGCCGTCGTCGTAGCCGACGACGAGGTAGCCCTCCACGCCGCCGCCGCCGCCGCCCGCCTAAGTATTGCAATACCAGTACTTATCGGCGATCGCGCCCGCATCCAGGCCAAACTCCAGGAAATCGGCGAACAAAACATCCCAGCCGAATTCGTCGATGCCCCGAATCCCGCGTCTGCAGCCACTCTTGCCGCTCAGATGGCCCGCGACGGACAGGTCGACATCCTCCTCAAAGGGCACCTCCGAACCGACGAATTGCTCCGCGCCGTTCTCGATAAGCAGAACGGTTTGCGCACCGGACGCCTGCTCTCCGACGTGCTTCTTTACGAGGACAAAACCAGCGGAAACACCCGTCTGGTGGGCATTACCGACGGCGGCCTCAACGTCGCCCCCACCCTCGAACACAAGAAACAGATCGTCGCCAACGCCGTAATCGCCCTGCGCACTCTAGGTTTCACGCGCCCCAAGATCGCAATCATGTCCGCCACCGAATCCGTCTCCGATTCCGTCCCCTCCACGCTTGATGCTCGCGAACTCACCGTGATGGGCGCCGCCGGAGAATTCGGCGACGCCGAGATTTACGGCCCTCTCGCCCTCGACAACGCACTACTGCTTTCCGCCGCTAAAGCCAAGGGAATCAACAGTTGCGTCGCCGGTTTCGCCGATTGCCTGGTCGTGCCCAATATCGAATCCGGCAATCTGCTCGGCAAAGCCGTCAAATATCTCGGCGGGTCGCAATGCGCCCACGTAGTGGTGGGAGCAAGGGTCCCTATCCTCATTCCCTCACGCGTCGAAAGCGTAGACGACAAAATTAACTCGGTATCGTTCGGAGTGATTGCCCATGCCGGCTGAAGCGCTCATCCTTGTCGTCAATCCCGGTTCCACGTCTACCAAGTTCGCTCTGTATCGCGACGCCGCACCGGTGTTCACCGAAACCTTGCGTCACACCGACGCGGAGCTAGCGCCCTTCAAGGGACGCGCCATCCTCGAGCAACAGGAGTTTCGCGCTCGTCTGATTCTCGATGCTCTTGCGCACCACGGCTTCGAAGTCACGCAACTCACCGCCGTCGCCGGACGCGGAGGTTTGTTGCAGCCGTTAGCTAGCGGAACGTATCGCGTGAACGCAGCCATGCTCGACGAACTTCATCGCGTCGAACGCGGAGAGCACGCTTCGAATCTCGGTGCATACATCGCCCACAAAGTCGCACAATCTGCGGGCGTTGACGCCTACGTTGTCGACCCCGTGAGCGTCGATGAATGGCCCGCCCATGCGCGTCTTTCGGGCTCGGCGTTGCTGGAGCGCCAATGCCTTTCGCATGCGCTCAACACCAAGGCGGTGGCCAAGCGATTCGCGAACGAGCAGCATCGTCCCTATGCCGACCTTCGCCTGGTGATTGCCCATGTAGGCAGCGGAATCTCCGTCTCCGCGCACCAAGGCGGACGTATGTTGGACGTTACCAACTCGCGTGAAGAAGGCGCATTCTCCACCGAGCGAGCCGGCACCGTTCCGATGATGAAGCTTGTAGAACTCTGTTTCTCGGGCAAGTACACGGCAAAGCAGGTTGAAACTATGTTGTTCCGAGAAGGCGGCCTCGCCTCCTATCTCGGAACCAAAGACCTGGTCGAAGTCGAAAATCGCATCGCAGCCGGTGATGAAACTGCCATGCTCGTCTTTCAGGCCATGGTCTATCAGATCGCAAAAGAGATTGGCGCAATGGCGACCGTCATTAGCGGCAACGTCGACGCCATCCTGCTCACCGGCGGCATGGCACACTCGCAAAAACTGGTAGCGGCACTCGGGCAGAGCATTGCCTGGATCGCACCCGTTCATGTCTATCCCGGAGAGGATGAGTTGCAGGCTCTGGCGGAAGGCGTGCTTCGAGTCCTGCGCGGCCAAGAATCAGCGCATGAATACGGGACGTTGCCCATCGCTGTCACGGACTAACGGAGCTTGAAAAATCGGGAGGTGTGATGAAACACGCCGTCGTCATCGTCGCGGTACTCGCGCTCACGACAACTTGTTGTGCCCAGATGTCACGATTCCAGGGGACGTGGGACAGCGTCGATTCCTCAAGGCCGGGACCCACTCGCGTAGTCATCGAAGGCAAGAAAATTCGCTTAATGGGCAACTGCGATTCCAAGCCATGTTATCTCGGCGAAGTGAAAGCTACTCCGATCTTTTCTTTGACCGACAAGAAGGTCATCGCCTTGCAAGCCACGAAATCGACCAAACTAGCAGAGACCTTTGTCGAGATCTATCCCGAAAGCGCACAGAATCTCAGAATTTCGATCCGTACGAATCCAGCCTTGCCAGCGGGGCGACGAGCCATGACTACAAGCGGGATTTTTCGGAGGACTGCCCCCGCGCCCTAAGCTAGATTGCGAACTCCGCGATCAGCGGCAGATGGTCGCTTGCGACTAATGCCAGCCGCGTGCGATGCAACCGGAAACTTTCCAGCCGAAGTGCGGCATCGAAATACATATGGTCCAGGTGCAGAACCGGAAGGATTCCCGGATAACTGCGCATGCGCCACGGGCGCGGTTTCAGCTCGGCGCTGGTAAATTCCACGGACAACATCTGCGTTGCCAGTCCGCGTGTCCATTCGTTGAAATCGCCGATCACCATCCGGGGTGCCGTCCAATCATTTCGTCCTAGGACTTTCGGTCCGAACAGTGTCTTCGCCTGCGCGCGCCTCTCCATATAGCCCGTTCCCATGTGCACGCTCATGACGTGCAGCAGCGCTCCCTTGATTCGAATGTCTGTACGAAGACATCCGCGGCGTTCGCGTTTGGCATGTGTCAGGTCGTAATTCTTCCAGTATTCAATCGGCCAGCGACTCAGCGTCGCGTTGCCATAGCGTCCCGCTTCGTGCGGACGATTCTCACCGAAGCAGTGGAATTCATATCCAGCCAGTTCGGCGATGTATTGCGATTGGTCGTGTGCGGGAGTATCGCTGGAGACACGCACCACTTCCTGCATGGCGACGATGTCTGCATCCATATCGCGCAGCACGCGTGCGATGCGTTCCGGACTTATGCGCCGGTCAAGCCCGCGACACTTGTGGATGTTGTAGGTCGCGACGCGAATTGTTTTTTTCGCCGGCACTCAGTGCAGCCCCCGCATCAACGTTCCCGCGATCGGCCTGGCTACGGCCGAATATTTTGCTGAAGCCAACAGATGAAGCTTCAGCGATACCCGGTCCAGCGAACCGACCTGCGCCAATCCCTCCGGTGCGCTTCCGGCCAGCACGGCCAATCCTTGTCCGCCGCGCGCCAGTGCTTCCACCGTCGATGAATCCGCACACTCGGCCATCACGTTGGCACTTAGCTTTTTGACTGCGAGCCACGCTTCCAGCTTTCTTGATAAAGCGGTCGTCACCAGGAGAGACGCGCCATTCATCGACTCCGGGAATCGTGCTTTGAATTTCCGTGCCTCGCCGGGCCTGGCAAAAATACCGACTCCCGTGTTCGCTGTATTCCACGTCTTACCTTTGCTGTCGCTTTCGGCCACAGCCAGATCCAGCGCGCCAGTTTTGAACTCCTCGGTAATCGTTTCGCTGTCGGCACTGCGCACGATACAGCGCGTGTTTTCTCCTGCCAGCAGCGACACCATTTTGCTCGCGAATCCCGACCCTAATCCCTGCATCACCCCGACGCGGACGACCTTCTGCCGCCGCTCGGTGTCGCCTCTCAGGCAGTTGGCCATCTCGTCTCCCAGAGCATGGATCTCCTCGGCGTAACGTAACGCCGTGCGCCCGGCGTCCGTGAGCACCAGCCGCCGACCGTTGCGCGCGAACAGCGCTTGCGCGACCTGCTTTTCCAGAAGACGAATCTGTTCGGAGATGGTCGGTTGCGAGATATTCAGTATCTCCGCTGCTCGCGCAATGCTACCCTCGCGCGCAACCATGCGGAAGTAAAGCAGATGACGATAGTTAAGACCTTCCATGAATCAATGCTAATAGGTTTTTACGAATAGTCAAATTCACTGTTGCCGTTCGATGATCCAGCCGAAAATTTCCTGGCAGCGTTCCCACAACGGCCTCCGCTTCCACGCCTCGTAGGTCACCTCTTTGCTTTGCGAGAGGTCGGCCTGAAAGCCCTGTGTCAGTGACTGTGCCAGTGCCTTGTCCATGGCCGCCATGTTCACTTCGTCGTTGATGGCGAACGAGCGGCTGTCGAAGTTCGTCGAGCCAACGATGGCCCAGGTGCCGTCCACAAGGAGAAGTTTCTGGTGGATCATGGCTGGTTCGTATTCGTAGATATTCACTCCGGCGAGCAACAGGTCGCCGAATTTACTGCGGCTGGAACTGCGCGTCATCGAGTGGTCGCTCTTGTTGCCGGGCACGATGATCCTCACTTCTACGCCGCGCTTCCGCGCATTCAGCAGTTCGCGTTTCATCGCGGCGTCCGGAAGGAAGTATGGCGTGGTCACATAAATCGATTTCTTTGCGGAAACGATCAGGCTCTGGAACAGCGTCCTCGCGCGTGTGGAAGCGCCCGCACCCGGGCTGCTGTTCACTACCAGCGCCGCTGTCTTACCGATTCCTTCCGGCGTCATGGGAAAGTAATCCGGCCCGGCGATGATCAGCCCGGAGGCCTCCAGCCAGTTCTCGACGAATGTTCCCTGAAGAGCGCCGACTGCGTCGCCGTGTATGCGATACATGCTGTCGCGCCAGCGCGGTTTGTTCTTCTTGGCGATCAGCCAATGGTCGGCAATACCGGCCCCCCCCAGAAAAGCCGTGGTGCCATCGATCACCATCAACTCGCGGTGTGTGCGATTGTTGGAGCGAAAGATATTCTGCAGGCGCATCGGGTGATACCACTCGACGTTTCCTCCGGCGGCGCGAAGATCCTTGAAGTAATGTTTCGGCGTCGAGAAGCTGCCGATCGCGTCCACCACTACGTTCACATGGACGCCTGCACGTGCCCGCTCCGTGAGTGCATCGACAAACTTCTGCGCCACGTCTCCTTTGTCGAAGATGTAGCACTCCATGTTGACACTGTGCTGTGCCGCCTTTATGGCGGCCAGTTCCGCCGCGTAGTAGTTCTCGCCGTTCGGCAACGGTTCCACTGTCGTGTGCCACGCGACGCGAGCATCGGCAAGCGCCTCGAGTTCCAGAAGGTATTCACGGGAGTCCAGCGGATACGTTGTGGCACCGCTGAATTTGTAGTCCAGTCCCGGTTCAAACAGCGCCAGCAGGAACCAGGTGACCACGATGACCAATGCAATGATCGCCAAGATGCGGACCGCCTTCGATCTGCGAATGTCCGCTTCCAGCAGAGCAAGTTCAGCCTTGCTCATCGTCTTGCTGCTTACCGGAAGCGGTCCCTTCCGCGGTTCGAACTTTTCAAGAGTCTTACTCACCCCGTCTAGGA
>JBBRZF010000182.1:0-6870 GCA_038236965.1 Terriglobales bacterium
ACATGATCGAGGCCGTCACCAAGGCGATGAAGGACGGCTACAACGGATACGCCGACTCGCTGGGCATCAAGCCCGCCGTCGACGCCATTCGCTCCGAAGCCGAACGCAACGGCTTCCAGAACATCCAGAGCATCTTCGTCTGCTACGGCTCGGGCGAGGCCATCGATTCCTGCCTCACCGCGCTCGTAAATCCTGGCGACAACGTGCTCACGCCCAGCCCGGAGTATCCGCTCTATTCGGCCATCCTCGCCAAACTCGATGCCGTGCCCAACGCCTACTACGTCACCGAAGAGAACGGCTGGGAACCCGACCTCGCCGACCTCGAAAGCAAGATCAACGCTCGCACCCGCGCCATCCTGCTCATCAATCCCAACAATCCCACCGGCGCTGTCTACTCGCGCCAGACGCTGGAGAAGATCGCCGAGATCGCCCGCCGTCACAACCTGCTCATCTTCGCCGACGAGATTTACGAGAAGCTCATCATCGACGACGATGCCAAGCACATCTCCATCGCGACCCTGGCGCCCGACCTTCCCGTCATCACCTTCAACGGATTGTCGAAGGCCTATCTCGTTCCGGGATGGCGTATCGGATGGGGCGTCGCCACCGGCCCCAAGGAAGTCCTCGCGCCCTACCTGGAAGCGGTCCACAAACTTTTGCGCGCACGCCTTTCCGCGCCGCACCCGTTCCAGTTGGCCGTGCAACCCGCCCTCGAAGGTCCGCAAGACCACCTTGCCGTGGTTCGCGAAAAGCTGCGCAGCCGTCGCGACCTCACCGTCGCCTGGGCCAAGCGCACACCGCGCGTCAGCCTCGTCGCTCCCAAGGGCGCATTCTATGCGCATCCTTCTCTCGACATCCCCGAAGACGACCTTACCTTCGTCAGTGAACTGCTCAAACAGAAGCATGTCCTCTGCGTTCACGGTTCCGGCTTCGGACAGAAACCGGGAACCAAACACATGCGCATCGTATTCCTGCCCGACGAAAAAACGCTCAGCGCAGCCTACGAAGGCATCAGCCAGTTCATGCAGGAAAGATACAAATAGAGCATTGAGAATCTGGTAATTTGGTAATCGGGTAATCGACAGCGGAACTCCGCCGAGATTACCCGATTCGCAATTGCCCGATTCGCAATTCGCATTTTCGTATGGTCGATATTCACTCCCACATCCTTCCGCTGGTGGACGACGGCTCCAAGTCTCTGGAGATGAGCGTCGAGATGGCGCGCGTGGCTGCCGCAGACGGCATCACGCACATGGTCGCCTCTCCGCATTGCAACGACGAATACCCGTACGACCGTCAGGCGCATATGGACCGTCTTCAGGTCCTGCGCGAAGCCGTCGGCCCTTCCATGAAGTTCTCCCTCGGCTGCGACTTCCATTTTTCCTACGACAACGTGCAGGACGTGATGCGCCATCCGCACAAGTACACCATCGGCAACACGCCCTACCTGCTCGCTGAATTCAGCGATTTCTCCATCGCGCCAAACATGAAGTTCACCCTCTCACAGGTCTGCTCCATCGGACTCACGCCCATCATCACCCATCCCGAGCGCAACCGCATCCTGCAGAAACAGCCGGAGATCATCCTGCAATGGATCGATGTCGGCTGCCTGGTGCAGGTCACGGCCGGAGCCGTCACCGGGGTCTGGGGAAGTCTGCCGAAAAAGGTCGCCGAGTGGTTGCTCAAAAAGGGCGCAGTCCATGTCATCGCCAGCGACGCGCACGACCCCTCGCGTCGCGCTCCGATTCTTTCCCAGGCCCGCGAAGCCGCCGCCGCCATCGTAGGTGACGAAGATGCGCGCATCCTCGTCGATGACAATCCCCAGGCCATCGTGCTCGGCGAGCCCATGCCCTACATCTAATACCGGAGATTCCATCCCTATTTGGCCCTAATGTAAGTTGCTGCTGGATTGAGCGGGAAAACTGCGCTATAAGATGTTCAGTTTTCCACACTGATACATTTCCCCGGGGGCCCTCCATCCCGCACGAGCCCGAGTCCGCTGCCGCGCCAAAAATGGCGCTCGATCCTGTTCCACCGCCCGCAGACCTTCGCATCTTCCAGGCTCGCAGCCTGTATCGCGAGCTCTTTCTCCGCTTGCCGCTGCCCGTCTTCCTGCTCGATGCCGGAACCCTGAAAGTCTTGGACTGCAGTGACTCGGCCTGCGAACAGTACGCCTACACCCACGAACAGATGGTCAACATCAGCTTTCTGCAGTTGCATCGCCGCGAAGACCACGAATGGGCGCGCCAGCACTTGCGGGCCGACAAGCCCGGACGCTATTCCGCCATCATGGTTTCTCGCGATGGCCAGGAAAACACCGTTGAGCTCGATGTCTCCGCCTCGACTTGCGAAGGCTCCTCTTGTCTTCTGGTCACCTCGCAGCGCGCATCCCAGGGCATTGCCGACCTCATCCCTGAGCATTTTTCCAACTCCATTGCCGCACAGGTTCCCGTGCTCATGTGGACCGTGGACGCCGACTTGCGCTTCACCACCGCGTCCCTTCCCGCCGAACAGACCGGGTTGCGGGCCGGAAACCCCATCGGGCAGACGCTCTTCGAATTCTTCCAAACCAGCGACGCCAGCTTTCTCCCTATCGCAAAACACCTGCTGGCCCTGCAGGGTGCCTCCGTCAGTTACGATTTTCAGCACCTCGGGCGTACCTTCGACAGCCATCTGGAACCGCTGCGCAGCGACAACGGAAAGATGTCCGGCGTCATCGGCGTCGCCATGGACATCACCGAACAGCTCCGCGTCCAGAAACTGATGCGCACCGATGATGAGCGCAATCGCGAATTGATCGAAAACGCCAGCGACATCATTTACTCGCACGACCTGTTTGGAAATTTCACGGCTGTCTCCGCCGCTGCCGAGCAGATCACCGGGTACAGCCACGAAGAAGCCATGAGCATGAACATCGAGCAGGTGGTTGCGCCCGAATCCATCGAACATGCTCGCAACGTGATCCACCGCAAGCTTGCCGGACTTCCCGTGCAATCCCCGTACGACATCACCATCCTCGCCAAGTCGGGCAAGCGTATCGTGCTCGAACTGAACACCAAGCTCATCGTCCGCAAGGGCACCCCCGTCGGAGTGCAGGGAGTGGGACGCGACGTCACCGCCCGCAAACTTGCTGAAGAAGCCGTCCGCGAAAGCGAAAGCAAGTTCCGCGCCGTCGCCGAGACCGCCCCCGCCGCAATCTTCATTTACCAGAATGACCAGTTCCGTTACGTCAACTCGGCCACCGAGTTCATCACCGGTTTCACATCCGCCGAGTTGATGAAGATCAAACTCTGGGACCTCATCCATCCCCAGCATCGCGACACCGTAAAAGCGCGCGCAATCTCGCGCCAGAATGGCGAAGGCGCTCCGCAGCGCTACGAATTCAAGATCATCACCAAGCAGAGCGAGGAGCGCTGGCTCGACTACACCGCCGGCATCATCCAGTTCGAAGGCCAACAAGCCGTCCTCGGAACCGCCTTCGACATCACCCAGCGCAAGGCCACCGAAGAAGAATTGCAGGTGCAGAAAGCCTACCTCGAAGAATTGTTCCAGAGCGCGCCCGAAGGCATCGTCATCCTCACCAACGACGGATTGGTACTGCGCGCAAACCGCGAATTCGCCCGCATGTTCGGATACAGCCACGAGGAGATGCGGAGCTCGTTCATTGACGACCTCATCGTGCCCGAGGACGAGCGCGAAGCGGCACTCCAACTCGCGCGAACCATCAATGCCGGCAACCCCTTCAGCGTCACCGGAGTGCGCCACCGCCGCGACGGCACTGCCCTCGACGTCTCCATCCTCGGCACGCCCATCCACGTCGCCCACGGACAGATCGGCCGATACGTCATTTATCGCGACATCACCGAGCAGCGGCGCGCCGACCGATACCGCGACACTCAGTTCGCCACCACGCGCGCCCTCGCCGAATCGAAAACCATAGCGGAAGCCTCCGAGCTCTTGCTGCAGGCTATGGGCAATGGCGTCGGCTGGGACTTCATGCGCATGTGGTTCGTCGACGCCGCCTCCAAGGTGCTCCGCCTCCAGAGCATGTGGGCATCGCCCGCCTTCTCCATCACCCAGGAGATTCGCGCGATGGTCGAACTCGGCTTCGGCGAAGGCATCTCGGGCAACGTATGGGCGACCGGCGACGCCGCATGGATCACCGACGTCTGCGCCAATCTCGCATCCTCCGCTAACAGCACCGAGCACGCCTGTTCTGCCGCCGGCTTGCACTCCTGCTTCGCTGTTCCCGTCAATACGGCCGGAACGGTTTACGGCATTCTCGAGTTCTACAGCACAACCGCGAGACATCCCGATTTCGAGTTGCTCAAGATGATGGGCGACATCGGCACGCAGGTCGGACACTTCGTCGAACGCAAGCACGCCGAAGACGCCCTCATCGAGAGCGAGTCCAAATTCCGCGCCGTCGCCGATACCGCCGCCTCCGCCATCTATATCCACGCCAACAACCGCTTCCTGTACGCCAACCGCGCCAGCGAACTTATCTCCGGCTATCCCCGTGAGGAGCTGATGGCGCTGCCCGTCTGGGAGATCGCGCATCCCAGGTTCCGCGAAGTCATGCAGGAGCGCGCAGACTCGCGCAAGGCCGGCGCAGAAGCTCCCTCCCGTTACGAGTTCGAGATGATCACCAAGGCCGGCGAACCACGTTGGTTGGATTTCAGCGCGGCTGTCATCCAGTTCGAGGGCCAGACGGCGATCCTCGCCACCGCCTTTGACATCACCGAACGCAAGCGCGCCGAACAGTTGCAGTCCGCGCTCTATCGCATCGCCAATCTCACCAGCGCAGCCAAGGACCTCGATCAGCTTTATGCCGCCATACACCAGATCGTCGGCGAGCTGATGTATGCCCGAAATTTCTATATCGCCTTGTTCGACGAAGAGACGCAGCTCATCCACTTCCCCTACTTTGTGGACGAAGAAGATCCTGCGCCGCCTCCCCCTCAACAGTGTCTTCGCGGATTGACCGACTACGTCCTTCGCAACGGAAAGCCGCTGCTCGCCGATCCGATCAAGTTCGAAGAACTCGTCGCCCTCGGAGAAGCCGAAACGCGTGGCGCGCCATCCCTCGATTGGCTCGGTGTGCCCTTGAAGATCGGCGATCGCACCTTCGGCGTTCTTACGGTGCAGAGTTATGACGCCGCGATTCGCTTCGGACCCGAGCAACAGGACATTCTGAACTTCGTCTCTCAACAGGTCGCCAGCGCCATCGAACACCGTCGCAGCCAGGACGCCCTGCAAAAGTCGGAGATGCGTTATCGCTCCCAGGTGCAGAGCGCCGCATACGGCATCTACCGCTCCAGCGTTGGCGGCCAGTTCCTCGACGTCAACCCGGCACTCGTCGAAATGCTCGGATACGACGCCGGGGAAGAACTGATGACCATGGACATGGCACGCGACCTCTACGCCGAGCCCGGACAGCGTCAACGTATCCTGGAAGAACTCGTCGGCGCAGCCCGCATCGAAGGCGTCGAAACGCATTGGAAACGCAAGGATGGCCGCATCATCACCGTTCGTCTCAGCGGACGCGCCGGACTTCATTATCCCGGCGAACCCGAAAGCTTCGAGATGATCGCCGAAGACATCACCGAGCGCCGCACCCTCGAAGAACAACTTCGCCACTCACAGAAGATGGAAGCCGTCGGACGCCTCGCCGGCGGCGTCGCCCATGACTTCAACAACCTGCTCACCGTCATCAAGGGTTATAGCGATTTGATGCTCAACGAGATCGCCGTCAATGACCCCATGTATGGCGAACTCGATGAGATTCGCAAAGCTGCCGACCGCGCCGCCTCCCTCACACGCCAGTTGCTCGCCTTCTCGCGACGCCAGGTCATGGAGCCCAAGGTTCTCGACCTTAACGGCATTGTCAGCAACATGGAGAGGCTCTTGCGACGCCTTCTCGGCGAAGATGTCGAATTGCACATCTCGCTCCATCAGCACCTCGGACATGTGAAGGCCGACCCCGGACAGATCGAGCAGGTCATCATGAACCTCGCCGTCAATGCACGCGACGCCATGCCCCGAGGCGGCAAGCTCACCATTGAGACCACCAATTTTGAGGTCGATGAGGAATACACCCGCGACCACGCCGTCGTCGCCGCCGGTAAATACGTCATGCTCGCCGTAAGCGATACCGGCTGCGGTATGGACTCGGAAACCGTGCAGCACATCTTCGAACCCTTCTTCACCACCAAGGAGATGGGCAAAGGAACAGGCCTTGGACTCAGTACCGTCTACGGCATCGTGAAGCAGAGCGGCGGATATATCTGGGTCTACAGCGAACCCGGTGGCGGTTCAAGCTTCAAGGTATATCTGCCCGTCGTGGAACAGCGCGCCGAGACCATGGACAAGAAGGCGGCCCCGGCGGCAAGCTATCGCGGAACTGAACTCGTCCTGCTCGTGGAAGATGAAGATGGAGTGCGCGCCCTCGTCCGCGAAGTTTTGCAACGCCACGGCTACACGGTGCTCGAAACCCGCAGTGGCGGAGAAGCCTTGATCGCCTTCGAGAAAAATCCCAACATCCAGTTGCTTCTCACCGACGTAGTGCTCGCACAGATGAACGGCCGCGAACTCGCAAAACGATTGGCCCCCCAGCGTCCCGAGATGAAGGTGCTTTTCGTCTCCGGATACACCGAAGAAGCCATCGTTCAACACGGCGTCCTCGACCCCGGCACCGCCTTCCTGCAAAAACCCTTCACACCCAAGGCGCTCGCCAAGAAGGTCCGCGAAGTGCTCGACGGCGTCTCCGAGGAATAAAAGGAAATCCCAGCCGCGGCGGCCAAAATCTTCTTAACCCTCGTAGTGACTCTCGGACAAAGTCGGGCCAAATAAAAAAGCGGCCCGCAGGCC
>JBBRZF010000183.1:0-6851 GCA_038236965.1 Terriglobales bacterium
CCGTCTGCTGCCCACCCTGCACCAGGACGGTCGCAACTCCATTCAGTCGATTTAGGCGCGGCTTCAATTCATAATTCGCCGTCTCCCAAAGCTGCGTCTGCGGAACCGTGTCCGAAGTAAGGCTGTAGCCGAGGATGGGGAAGCTGGCGAACGTAAGACGATGTGTATCGATGGTCGCCGTTGGCGGAAGTTCCGCGCGTACTCGCGACAACGCTGCGTCCACATGTTGCAGCGTCTCGATCATGTCCACTTTCCAGTCGAAGAAGAGGTCGATTTCCGCATCCCCGCGACTGGTGATGGAGCGCACGGAAAGCAAGCCCGGAACGCTGTTAACGGATTCTTCGATGGGCCGCGTGATGGTGACCATCATCTGGTCGATTGGCATTACGCCGTTGTCCACGCCGATCACCACGCGGGGAAAATCTGTCTGCGGGAAGACGGAGATCGGTATCGTGAACGCGACGTATGCGCCTGTAAAGGCGAGTACCAGTGTCAGGAATATGATCGACTTGGCAAATCGCGTGTACCAGTAGCGGTCGTCACCCGGCTCCGACTCGCGGACACGGCGCAGGAATTCACGGATTCCCATCGCTAATCCTTCTCCGCCGCGGGTGTTGAAGCTTTTGTGGGCTGCTCTGCCTGCACTTGTTTTACCTGCGTATTGTCAGGCAATCCATAGGCGCCGACCGTTACTACCTGCTGTCCGGCGCTCAGGCCTTTCGTGATCTGCACCTTGTCTCCGCTGCGCGCTCCCACTTCCACTTCCGTCTGGTGCGCCTTCTGGTGAAGGTCCACGACCATCACCGTCGTCGCTCCCTCCGGTGTCTTCAGCAGGGCGATTGCCGGAACAGTGATGGCTTCCTGGATGGTCTTAGCCACGACGCGCACATGCACCGTCGAGCCCGGGCGCAATAGGCCTGACTTATTCGCCGCCTCTATCCACACTTCCACCGTTGTGCTGCCGGGGTCCAGCGCAGGGCTGACCAGCGTGACCCTGGCCTCGGTTTCCAATCCGTCCGCCATTGTGATCGTTGCCGCGTCTCCAGCCTTCAGTTGCGCAGCTTGCTCTTGCGGAATATGCGCGCGCGCCACCACGGAAGACGTATCCATCACGGTAAGTATCGGAGTTCCTTGCGGCGGAGTCTCGCCCGGATAAGAAGGACGGTCCGTAACAACTCCATCGATCGGACTTCGTATTTCGCTATAGCTCAACTGCGCGGTTGCGCCCTGGTATTTGCCCTGGGCGGAGGTCAGTTGTCCGGCAGCCGATTTCGTAGTTTGCTGCTGACCCACCGCGTGCATCGAGGCAAGATGCTGGTCCGCCAGCGCCGATTGCCCGCGTGCCTGTACCAGCGCGACCGCCGCCTGGTCCAGGTCTTTGCGCGGCAGCGCGCCCTGTTTGAACAGTTCCTGTCGGCTGTCATGCAGCTTCTGCTGCGCGTCCAGAATTTCACGCGCGGACTTCGCGTCCAACTCCGCTTTGTGCACTTCCTCCGGCAACGACGAACGCGTCGTCGTCTCGTAAGCGGCCTGCGCCTGCTCCAGTGCTCCTCTGTTTTCCGTCACCGCGGCGTTGATGTCGCTGTTCTCCAGCACCGCCAGCAATTGTCCCTTTTTTACCCGCGCGCCACGATTCACCAGGAACTTGCGCACCGGAGCCGAGACCTTCGCCGTTATCGCCGCCTGGTTTTTCGGGAACAGAACGGCTTCCGCCGTAACCTCCTGCTCCAGCGAGGTCTTCTGCGCGATGGCGGTCTGCACAGCGACCACCGGTTCTTTTTCGACTTCTTTTTTTGAACAGCCAGCCAGCAACGCGACCGCTGCGAAAGACAGAATGAAGAGTTCAGTGACTCTATTGCGCATCGTCAAAAGTTTCCTGTAAGAGTTTGCAGATTCGCGATCGCCACCCGGTAGCGGACCGCGCCGTCATCAAAATTATTACGTGAGAGCACCAGCGTGTTCTGCGCGTCCACCACTTCCAGGGCCGTCGCTTCTCCGCCCTGGTAGCGCAAGGTCGTCAGACGCAGGCTTTCGTCCGCCAACTCGGCAGACTGCCGCAACATATCCATCTGTGCGCCTGAGATTTTCAATTCGTTATAGAACAGTTGCAGATTCGCCAGGGCCTGCCGCTGCGCGGCGCTCAACTCCACCTGGCTCAGGTCGCGTCGCAGCTGTGCCTGCCGCACCTTGCTCTGCGTTGCGCCCCAGTTGAAGATCGGCAGATCCAGCGTAGCCGACATCTGGTAGCCGAGGTTCTGGGTGCGGTCCGGAGCACGCACCGCGTATTGCGATGCGTCGATGCCGTAGAAATAATTCAGCGACAGTGACGGCAGATGCCCGCCAATTGCCGCAGCGACCTCTTGCTGCGAGGCCCTCATCGCGGCCACGGCCGCAGTCAGTTCCGGATTGTTCTTCCCGGCCAACTCCTGCACCTGCTCCAGCGGAGGCAGCGCTGGCGATTGTTGCAGGTCATCCACCAGTTGGAAATCGCGCAGAAAATTCGGGAAGATAAGGACAGCCAGTTCGAGCTTCGCCTTCTCTTCCGCCAGTTGGCTCTCCTGCAAATCGCGTGTCCGGTCATTCGCTTGCAGTTGCGCCTTGATCACATCCGAGTGCGCTACTTCTCCACCATGTTCCAGTTTCTGGCTCAGGTCAAGAAAGCGCTGCGCCTCTCCTGAGGCTTGCTGGGCGTTCACAACTTTTCGTTGCCCGACGATAGCGCCGTAAAAGTCCTCTACGACCGTCCGGACCAATCCACGCGCCGCAATCTCAGCGCGCGCCCGCGCAACCGCCTCTTGCGACTTCGCCCGCCGGAAATCCGCCACCGAGGTGAAGCTCAATGCCTGGTGCACCACTCCCTGGCTCACATATTCGCGCGGAGAATTCCCGCCCACGAAAACGCCTTCCGGGGTTCCATTCGGCTCGGTGTAGATGGCCCCGGTGGTGAACGATATATCCGGCAACAACGCAGCGCGCGCCTGCACACGGTCTTCCCGCGCCGACCCGGCCTCGGTCAGCGCTGTGCGGAATTGCGGAGCATTGACCTTAGCAAGACGTATCGCGTCATCCAGCGTCAGCGAGACCACGATGGGGGAAGCGGAGGCTGTGGCACTCACCTTGTTTGGGTCACTCTGCGACCAGCAGGAACAAGAAAGCGCAAGGCATAAAAATAGCGAGAGGCTTCGGAACACGACTACCTCGGTCCTGAATGAAAGGATTGCCGGTGGACATACCATCGCGCGTAACAGCTTACCTCTACACCTCGCAATTGGCATCCACTTTGATAAGGATTCGCGAAAGTTGGAATGCAGGTTTCGGCTGTAAGCACAATAGAACCAGTTGATGCTGACGACATCACCTTAACCGTTTTCGACACGCCACTGCGCCGTTTGCAGTCCTAGGCGATCCTTACAACGACCTCTGTGACATCGTCTTGCTGAGGGTTACCACCTGCAAAGCTTTGAGCAGCGCGGTATATGCCTTCAGCCAGTTCGTGTGCTGAATCTTGCCGATGAGCACGCACGTATTCGAGAACTCCGTCGGTGCCGAACTGCACGTCGTCCGAGCCCGTCATCTCAGTGACCCCGTCCGTCAGCAAAATCACGAGCTGTTGCGGCATCAACGGGATTGTGGAGGTGTCAAAGTGAGCATTCTCGAAGAGTCCCAGCGGCGGACCCGAACTCTCCAGTACCGCCTCAACCTCGTAGGAGCCATTCATCAGAAAACCCGGGACGTGTCCCGCGCCAGCATAGGACAAAGAACCATTCGGTCCATCTAGACAAACCAGCAGCAAGGTGACGAACCGATTTTCCTCCAAGTCTGCAATAAGCATGCGGTTTACGCCGCTCAGGATCTTCGCCACATCTGCTTCAACCTGAGCGAATGAGCGCACATAAGCGCGCGTCAGGGCCATGAGAAGCGCAGCACCCACACCATGGCCACTTACGTCGCCGATGCCGACGCAGATGCGATTACCCGGCATTGAGAACAGGTCCAAATAGTCGCCACCCGTTTCGTCAGCTGGATAGGCGGCGCTAGCAATGTCAAAGCCGGCAACGCAAATCGCAGCGCTCCTGTAGAACCGCTGCTGTACCTTGCGCGCCAAACCTAACTGAAGTTCCTGCTCCTGTCGCTTGCGGAGGTCCGTTATGTCCTTGTGGACGGAGACAAAGTGGGTGATGTCGCCTGCACTATCCTTAATCGGGGTGATTGTCTGCTCCGTCCAATACAGTTGACCAGACTTCTTCCGATTCACGAGCGTTCCGCGGAAGGACTCGCCTCGCAGAATCTGGGTCCATAGGCGGCTGTAGAACTCCTCGTCTTGCAGGTTGGACTTTAAGATTCTAGTGGTCTTACCAACAACTTCCTCCCGACCGTAACCCGTCGTGACCTCAAACGCTGTATTGACGTACTCGATAGTGCCCCGTTTGTCGGTGATCACCACACTGTCGGCGGTTTGTTCCACTGCTCGGGAAAGCAAACTAATGGTTTGCCGCGAACTGCACTCCCTCGCTTCAGTGCGCTTCAACTCGGTTATATCGCTAACCATGGCGAGCGCGCCTTCGAAACTGCCATTCTCACCGATAATCGGCGATGTCGCCACCCGTGCCCATAATACCGTTCCGTCCTTCTTGCGATATCGCGCTTCAATCTGTTCACTTATACCCTGACGCCGGCGCCGCAGGTCAGACCACTTCTGTTCGAAGTCACGCTCAAACAAGAAATCAAAGAGCGGCCTTCCAAGCATTTCCTGAGCGGTGTATCCGAGCAGTTCAGCCATGCGGCGGTTCACGAAAGACGTTTCGAACTTGTTGTTCAGTCTCCAGACGCCCTCGTAAGCGGTTTCCACAATATCGCGATAGTTCTTTTCGCTTTGCTCGAGTGCTTCGCGTGTACTCTGCTTGCGTATTAGTAGCCCTCTCTCCGCGATCACGGCCGCTAAAATGATGCCCGACACTGAAACGACGGCGAGAAAGGACTGCAGAAGAGTTGCGTTCTGCAGGGCGTTGCCTTTTATAAATGGGCCGAAGCCCCGCGCAGTTCCCCACACGGCGACGGCAGAAACCAAGAAGCTCACGGTTGCTGCGCCCGGCGCCTCGAACCGTATAGCCCCCCAGAGCACGAAGGGAAAAATGCCGAACGCGAACACCTCGGCACGCATTAATCCAAGCCGCGGATCAAAGATCACGAGCGCGCTGCCGAGAGCTCCGAGAAGCAGGCAGCCCAATTCGAGCAACCGGCGCTCGCCCCGGATAGACATCAACCCAGCAAAGGTCATCAAGAGCGGGGTAACGATCAACACACCCATGGCGTCACCCAACCACCACATCAACCACGAAGAAGCGAAACCAGACCAGGCATTTACGCCGGTGAACAACAAGACGCCAGCCCCGACCGTTGCACTGACCGCGGTGCCACAAAACCCGCCCAGAATGCACATTCCGAGTACATCTCGAAGCCGATTGAGGGAATACTGAAATCCCGGTAGCTGCCGCAGCGACCAAGCGCCGCACAATGTCCCAGCGGTGTTACCCAAAGCGATTCCGACTGCGGCGAGATGTGGGATCGTGCTGAAGAAATTTACTGCGAATGCGCCCAAGGCAACTGCCGGCCAGATGCGATAGCCAAATATGAGCATGGCGGCCAACGCTACTCCTGCCGGCGGCCACAGGGGCGAAACGTTTCCGCTTGTAAAAGGGACACCAAGCCCAATTTCGCCTGCCAGTAAGTACGCAGCTAGGACACCGCCCAATTCCCACATTCGACGGCGCACGCGACGATGCTGGAGGGGGTTCTGGTGCGATTCGGGAGCCGAAGCGGCAGTGCGTGCCGTTGTATTCATAGCCGTCGTCCCTGCTCGCAAAGTTCGGTGTGCGCCTACTGCTCGCGGGATTTAATGACAGGTGGGCAAATGGGAGGCGAGCTAAACCGTCCCTTTTCTTTCACCAACCCTTCGCTGCCGCATGTCAACGCCTCTTCTGCACGTTCGGGGCTATGAGACTCACCGAAAAGACGGTTCATGCGGTTCATGCGATCTTGCATGGTGGAAAACTCGCGGAAAGGGATCCCAGAAACTTCAGGATGGGCTGACTTAGTTCAGGGAATCTGGACAAAGAAAGAAGGAACTTTTTCAGTTTCACTGTGCGCCTATTGTCGTGCAATGTCAAACAAGACGACTGGGGCGACCCACTTTAGAATGTTGGTTTGGTCGTACCTGGAGGGCGACTTTAGAGCCTACTTGCGCCTACCCTCAAATCGCCTCACTGGTGTGTCATTCTGCTCTGATGGTTACGGCTCCGTAGAGACTCTGTATAGTCGTGGACATGCCTACGGACGCCCCCTCTACTGATCGCAACCTAGTCCTGCTGACCGGAGCAACCGGCTACATCGGGGGGCGATTGCTCAAGGCGCTCGAGCAATCTGACCGCTCTATTCGCTGCTTGGCACGACGGCCTGAGTTTCTCAAGCCCAGGGTCCGCCCAACCACGCAGGTTGCGAAAGCCGATTGCCTGGATCCGAATTCCCTGCCATCCGCCATGGAGGGCGTGCACACCGTCTACTATCTGGTCCATTCGATGGGTTCTACGGGCAAGTTCGAAGAGGAAGACCGTCAAGCTGCAAGAAACTTCGCCGTCGCAGCCCGGGCGGCGGGGGTTTGTCGCATTATTTATTTGGGCGGCCTGGGCGAATGGGGAGAGGCTCTGTCCGCCCACTTGCGCAGCCGTCACGAAGTGGCCGACCTTCTGCGGGCATCAGGAATTCCGGTCATTGAGTTTCGCGCTTCCATCGTCATCGGCTCGGGCAGCCTCTCTTTCGAAATGATCCGCGCTCTGGTTCAGCGCCTGCCGGTA
>JBBRZF010000184.1:0-6846 GCA_038236965.1 Terriglobales bacterium
AACCTTCCCTGCGATTCGTACTGGTTCACGATCTGCTTCTGTCCCAACGGATACACGCCTGTGCCCGTCGCGGGATCGTATGTGCCCGGCAGCGGCGCGTTCACGTTTTGCGAGACCAGCGTGTGTACCCCATGCGAATGAAGGTAGGTAACAGATGCCGTTGCCGACTTCGTCACCTGCCGCTCCAGCGTCGTCGCAAACTGCACCGAGTAGGGAGATTCCAGACCCGGATCCACTTTCGCGATCGTCGGCTGGGATGCAGTCAACTGCGCCTGCGTGGGAATGGTCGGATACAACGTTGCCAGTATCGCCGGATCGTTCAGCGTGTAGGAACGCTGCGTCACGCCATTCTGCCGCTGTGCGGTCAGAAACAGGTCTTCATTGAAGCGGTCGTAGAACATACCGAAGCCCGCGCGCAGCACGGTTTTCGCTGGATTTTTCCCGCCGTTGATCCCCCACGCCACACCCACGCGCGGAGCGAGATTGAAATGGCTGCTGATACCCGACTGCGTTTCGTAGCGCAGTCCGTAGCTCAGCGTCACGTTTGGGCGCAGGCGCCAGTCGTCCTCTGCGTACAGCCCCGCGTCCGCATAGGCCACGCTCGCCACGGGTATTCCAAACGTCACGTTGAACTGGCTGGGACGCCCTGCCTGGTAATCGTTGAGGTTGTTAAACGTATAAGCCCCGTTGTATCCGGCAGTAGATTTACTCAGCAGCCTGGAAGCGCGGACTCTTGCTCCGAATTTTACAAAATGTTTCGACAGAGCCATCGAAGTGTAATTCTGGAACTCGTAGTGTTCGGAGTGCGCTTCCTGCACCCCGCTGCTGCTGCCGCCTCCCACGAACGCGCTTTGCACGTTGATGGTCACTCCATTCAACAGTGCCGCCTGTTGTTCGCGGTCCCGCGTGAACTGGAACCTGGACTCATTCACCATCTTCGAATTGATGATCTGCGTGTCGCTTATCTGGAGATTGTGCGCTGTGCTGTTGCTGTCGTATCCCTGCGTCGGCAGCGAGAACTGTCCGATGCCGTCATTCTCTTCGGAATTCTTGTTGTATTGATATCGCGCCGTCAGTGTATTGGTCGGCGTTAGCTGGTAGTCCACTCGCGGGCTGAAACTGGTGCGCGTCCTCGGATTCAGAACGGCATTCTGATACGTTGTCGGCGCGAGCGTCGTCGGATCGATGATGGTCGCGTTGATGACCGAAGCCTCGTTGACGTTGCGCCGTTCCAGGTTCACAAAAAAAGAAGCCTTCTTGTTGATGGGGCCGCTCAGGTTGCCGCTATACATCTCCGTGTCATAGTCGGGCTGCACGGGCGCGAACGGACTCGTCGCATTGAAGAAGGAATGGTTGTCGGTCATCTGGAACTGGCCGTGGAACTTGTCCAAGCCGGGCTTGGTAAAGACTTCGATACGACCGTATCCCAGGCGCTCGAACTGGGCCGAGAACGGGTTCTGATTTACGCGAATCTCGCGGATCGCGTTCTTCGGTGGAAGCTGTCCATTGGTGAAACCATCGATGTAGATCTGTCCGCCGTTCGGCCCCGCCGAGGGCCCCGCGAGCGCCTGCAGGTCTGACTGCAATTCGTCCGGATCATCGGAGAGCGCGTCCAGGTCCTTGCCCTTGATGACCAGCGAACTCGCGTTGTTCGAGGGCGACACCTCCACATTTGCTCCCTCGTCTTCCACCGTGACCTGCTGTTTTTCGACTTCGATGCCGAGCGCAACATCCAGCATCTGAGCCTGTCCCGCCGCGATGTTTACGTTCGGCAGTTCGGAGACAGAGAAGCCTTTGGCAACGGCATTGACCGTGTAAACGCCGGCAGGTAATCCTTTGATCTCGTATTCGCCGCGCGCGTTCGCTGTCGTCGTATACGCGAGGCCGCTCGCCGACTTCGCGGTGACGGTGGCTTGCGCCACGACGGCGCCCGACGGGTCCGTCACCTTGCCATGCAAACTGCCGTTGGCCGTCTGTGCGATCGCAGAGACAGAAATGAACAATGCAACGATAACAACCAGCAATGACCGCAATACTCTCACTTCTGTTCTCCTGAATCGTGGTTCTGAATTCGTCTTACTGCGGGATGGAATCTCCACCTGCGCCGCCATTCTTGCTCAGGCTCCAGGGAGTGAGCAACGACGCCGCTCCACTTCCATTCGGGGAGGCCGTAAGGATCGGTTCCACTCCGCTCAGTAACGTGATCGCTGTCGCGTCCGTTGTCTCCGAGCCAGCCGTCGTCACAATCATCACCGCCGAGCCCTTGGTCAATTCTTCGAACTTCATGGCTGGCAGTCTGCTCATCATCTGCCCCATATCGCCGCCGCCGCGCCGCTGTCCGCCACTTTGTCCCGGCGTCGCGGCTTGTTCCGACGCACCAGCAGGTGCTCCTGTCGGGGCGGCAGGCTGACCATTCGATTCGCCCGCTGCACCACCTTTCAATCGTCGCGCCAACCCAACGGCGATCATCTGCGGCAGCACGTGCATTTCGGAATCATTGGTGATGTGCACCGTCACTGGCTTCTTCGTCGCCAAGTCGTTCAAGGTGATGGTGTTCTTGCTCGCATCCACAGAGGTGATCAACCCCGCGATATTGCGGAAGTTGCCGCTGACAATCTCGTCCGCGATCAATTCCGTATTGTCCGAGTTCTTCGCGCCGCGTGCGCGCAGTTGGTCGCCAACCTTGATCTCTGCCACTGTGCCGGGCTTCGCTTCATCGAATTTCACCGAATCCGGCGCATAACGACGAACCATCGTGGCCTTCGTCGTCTTCACCGTGACGCTGGTGCTGCCCGTCGGGCCCATCACGGAAACAGTCGCCGTGCCTGCCGCCGGATCAACGGCCTTCACCAGTCCACCGATCCCGCGACGCTGCCAGTCCTGCAGATCGTGCTGATGCTTTTCGGCTAGGTCGGTCTTCTTCATCGCAATCACCGAAACGGCGAGCACACTCTTGCCGTCGTCACCCAATCGTCCGCGTACCAGGATGCGGTCACCCGCCTGCAAATCCTGCAGGGTGATCGAGGTCGCGTCTTTCAGATCCTGCTGTCCCGGCGCGGTCCGCAATAAACGCGCTGGATCCTGCACCAGGATGTTGACCTCGGTGCCATTGTCGGCCTTCAATGTGATCGCATTGCCTTTTATCTGGGAGATGGTTCCGACCGGACGCACCACGCCCGCTTGCGACGCCTGCGGCTGCGCCGATTGGGGCATCGCCAAAACGAGGGGAGCACTGGCAAGAAGGACCGCTGAACACACTGCTTTCAGCATGATGCTGGTGTGTGACATATGCCAACCTTAGCATTGCTCGAAGCAGAGTTGATAGTGAGGAAGTCTCTACATACCGTAAAGATTTAACCCTAGCCGGATTGCTGGCCAATCCCACCTGCCCGAGAGGATATAGGTTGAGACGAAGTACTCTGGATTTCGTGAGCAAAGCGATTCTGCATTATGCAAAAAAGAAAAGCTGACACCTGAATGCCAGCAACTGACTTCTCCAAAAAACACCTTAAACTTCGATTCCATTTGCTTCCGTTATCGCCGGCAAGGTTACCAGCGCCTCGCATCCCGGGCGGTCGGTGCGGTTCATCAGCGTCACCGTACCCCCGTGCGCCTCCGCGATCTGCCGGCTCAACACGAGCCCGATGCCGCTTCCTCCCGCTTTCGTCGTGAAGAATGGCACGAAGAGATTCGTGTTGTTCAACAACCCCGGCCCTTCGTCCACAATTGCGATCTCCACCATCGAATCCTCTACCTTCCATTTCACTTGCACCGAACCGTGCTCGCGCACCGAGGGATCGAGATTCGCATCCGCCGCATTGCGGATGATGTTGATGAGCAACTGTTCCAGCTGGTCGGCATCCGCGTCCACCATAACCGGTTCGCCTGTCGCCACCTGCACGGAAACCCGCGATTCCATCGTCGCTACCCGTTGTATCAACTTCGGCAAGTCGATCTGCCGAAGCGTGGGGGCGGGCATTTTCGCGAGTCTCGTGTACGCCTGCATGAACCGGCTTAGCGCGTCCGCACGGGTCTCGATGACTTCCAATCCGCGGCTGAGATCTTCGCACCAATCCGGGGCCTTCTGTTCGCGGCTGGTCATCACGCGCAACGTTCCCGCAATCGACTTGATGGGCGCAAGCGAGTTGTTCAATTCATGTCCCAGTACGCGGATCAACCTTTGCCAAGCCAACCGCTCTTCCTCGCGCAATGCGCGGCTCAAATCGCTGATGATCAGCAGTTCATGGGGAATGCCGTTTTCGCGGAAGGTCGTATTACGGATGGCCCAGCGACCCTCTTTGCCTGCGAAGCGCATGAACACTGGATGCTTGATGTCGCTCCTCAACAACGGTTCCAGATGAAGCTCGTGCGCCGTTTTTCCCAGCAAGCGGTCGGCACTGATGGCCAGCAACTGCTCGCCCGCGCGGTTTACGATCTTCAACTGGCGATGCGGGTCGAAGGTGAATACCGCCACATCGATCTCTCCCACGACCTTCTTCAATAGCGCGACGGCTTCCAGGCCTTCCACTCGACGCTTCTGCAGCGTGTCGGAGAGCAGGTTAACTTCCAGCACCAGTTCGCCCAGCGCGTCATCGCGTGTAGCGCCGCGGGCGCGAAACGAGAAGTCTTCTTCACGGAGAGCGGCAACCATGTTCGTCGTCGTTTGCAGTGGACGCACGATTCTGTTGCGCAACGTGAAGGCGGCAACCATCCACGCAACCGCAAGCACAACCGTCAAGGTTACTTTTGCTTCATTCGTGTGAGTGGAATTCCAAAGCAGGATCTCCGCAACCAGTATGCCGGGAGAGCCCGTGATGAATGCGGCCAGCAACAACCGTCCTTCGTAGGAAAGGTGCAGACCTCTGCGACGTTGTTCGCGGGGCATCGCGCGAAGTACGGGTGTCCGTGCTGGACCTTCTTTAGAGGCCATATTTTTGCAAGCGTCGGTACAGCGCGCCTCGGCTTAGTCCCAGCGCCTCGGCCGCATGACTGACGTTGCCATTATGACGCGCCAGCGCCTTTCTGATCAGTAGCGATTCCATTTCCTCGATGCTCATGTCTTCCACGGACTTCTGCGGCGCGCGTCCGCCACCCAATGCCATGTCCGCCGGACGAATCGTGTCCGACTCCGACATCAGCACCGCGCGCTCCATGGCGTGGTCCAACTCACGAACATTTCCCGGCCACGAATGTTCCAATATCAACTTCAGCGCGCCCGGATCCAATCGCTGCGCTGGCTTGCGATACCGCGTCGCGTACATCTTCAGGAAGTGCGTCGCCAGTAGCGGGATATCTTCTCTTCGCTCGCGCAACGCCGGAAGATGTATCTCCACGGTGTTCAAGCGGAACAGCAGATCCGCGCGGAAACGACCCTCATCTACTTCTTTGTTCAAGTCTGCGTTCGTCGCCGAGATCACGCGCACGCTGACTTTTTTCGTGCGCGAGGAACCCACCGGTTCCATTTCGCCGATCTCCAGCACGCGCAACAATTTCGCCTGTTGCTTCAGCGGGACGTTCGCAATCTCATCCAGGAACAGTGTGCCTTTGTCCGCCAGCTCGAAGCGACCGACGCGGTCGTTCCTGGCATCCGTAAACGCGCCCTTCACGTGACCGAACAGTTCGCTCTCAAACGTGCCTTCCGGCAACCCGCCGGTGTTGACCGTGATCATGGGGCGCGTCGCCCGCGACGACAATGCGTGCAAGGTCAAGGCCACGACTTCCTTGCCCGTGCCGTGTTCGCCGGTCACTAAAATATTGGCATCACTGGGGCCGATGCGCGTTATCAACTCCAGCACGGGCTGCATCGACTTCGACTCGGCTATGAACGTCGGACGACCCGGCGCTCGCAGCAAGCGATTTTCCGCCTCCAGTCGCCGCGCGTTGCGCAATGCCTGCCCAAGCTGCACCTGCGTCTGAATGATGGTCATCAAGCGCTGATTGTCCCAGGGCTTCTGGATGAAATCACGGGCGCCACGCCGCATCGCTTCCACCGCCAATTCAACGCTACCCCATGCCGTCATCACCACAACGGCGACCTCGAAATCGGTCGCTTGCAGATTCGACAACAGGTCTAGTCCTTCTTCCCCGCTTGTCGTGTCGCGCGTGTAGTTCAGGTCGATCAGCGCCACGTCCACTTCGTGCGCGCGAATGTATTCCAGCGCCTGCGCCGGAGAACCCGCCGTCTGCACATTGAAGTTTTCCGCCTTCAACATCAGTCGCAGGGCTTCGCGAACATCGGCCTGATCGTCGGCAACAAGGATGTGAGCTCCCTGTCGCTTCGTCGCCTCGTAACGCTCTGCCACTTCCGGTTGCGGCATGGTTATTTGTCCACTTTCTGCAGAGTCCCGTGTACCACAGGTTGCGTACGCACCGACGCAGTTTCTGCATCCCTAATGTTAATGTTATTCCGTTCCAGGGTGGCGCCGGTCGCGCGGTCAAGTTCCACAACCGATTTTTCGTAACTCGTCATCGCTCCAACAAAATTCGATTCGGCTATCGCCAGGTCGCGTCCCGATCCCAACACGGCCGTGCCCGTCGAAGCGCCAAGGTCAAGCTTCTTCTGTTCGATCTCAAACGTGCGTTTCGCCAGTTCCCGAGCCTTGCGCGCAGACTGCACGCGAGCGCGGTTTTGCGTCACCGCAAAATGCGCGTTCTCTACTTCGATGCGGATCTGGTTCTGTAATTGACGCAACCTGAGTTGCGCCTGACGGTTCTCCAGCTCCGAACGCACCTGGTCAGCCTGCGCCGCTCGATTTCGCAGAGGAATCGTCATGTTGAATCCCACTGCGTAATCCGGCGAACTTCCGTTGAACGTTCGGGAGAAAACATCACCGAATCCTGTTGTCG
>JBBRZF010000185.1:0-6744 GCA_038236965.1 Terriglobales bacterium
GAAGCCCGTTTCAAAGGTCCGCGCCCGTTCGGCCCGGAGACCGGGATTGGGAATGGTGAGGTAAGTTCCGGTCACGCCGAACTGCTCTTCGAAGGTCGGCGCCTTGATTCCTTCCGAATAGCTGAAGCGCAGCCGCGTACCGGAAAGAATATTGCCGCCACGCAAAGCGACCGCTGTCATGCTCACGCGCGGAAGCACCTTGTCGCCGAAACTCTGGTTGTGTTCGTAGCGAGCGCCGCCGAGAAAAGTGAGCCGCTTCCAGTTGACGAATTGCTCGCCGAAGAGGCCGTGATTTCGTCTTCCGCCATGAGTATGCGATTCGCCGGGGAAGCCGAAGGAGATGTACGTCGTGTCGATGAACTCGTTCTCGTCTTCGAAGTAGTAGCCGAAGAGAGTGCGCGCCCAGGAGATGGGCGTGTACTCCGAGGTGTACTGCAATCCGGTGCGGTTGAAGTCAGTGCGGGAATCGTAGGGATCATCGGTGAACGCAGGACGGGCGGGATCGGTGAAGTTATCGGTATTGCGGCGGTAGTGGCTGTACTCGAATCCGGTGATGTGGTGCTGCCAGCGGCCCGGGACATTGATGGTGAGGTCGAGGCCGGAGAGCAGATTGTTCTGTCGCGCATAACCGTCGGTATCCGGAGCAATGATCTGCGCGCCGTTGAACCACCAATTATTGGAGACGCCACTTCGATTGTTGGAGTGCCGCGTACGCCAGCGCAGGGAAACGTTGTCTGAAAGTTTGAGACCGAGGTTCGCGCCCTGCGACGAGTTAGAGTAATCGTCGTTCACGCCTTCGCCGGTGGTATTGAATTGTTCGCCGAAAAGGTTGTAATCAAAGCGTCCGCGCGCTCCGGCTAAGGCGGCAAAACCGCGGGCGGTAGCGAAGGTGCCACCCTCGGCGCCGAAGGTGAGTTGCGGCGTATGCGTTGCGCCGTTCGCGCTCCACATCTGCACCACGCTGCTCATCGCGTCGGAACCGTAGAGATTGCTGGCGGTGCCGCGCAGTATTTCGATGCGCTGCACATCTTGGGTGGAGACCACGCCGAAATCGAAGGTGCCTCCGGGATCGTTGACGGGAACACCGTCGATGATGACTTTGTTGTAGCGCGACTCTCCGCCACGAACAGAGAGCGTGGATAATCCGCCATAGCGTCCCGCATTGCTGACTACGGCTCCAGGTGTGAAGCGCAACGCGTCGGAGAGCAGCGGCTGGTTGAGCGTGGCAAGCGTGGTTTGGCCGAGGACGGTCACGGAGGTACCGGTCTCGGCTTGCGGAACGGGCATAGCGGCTGCGCTGACTACGACGGTCTCCGGCGAAGTCGCGATGACGAGTTGCACGGTGAGCGGACGCTCGGCGGGAAGGCTGGTGTTGACTGTCTGCGGCGCGAATCCGGCAGCTAAAACCTGCACGCGATACTCGCCGGGCTTTAGTCCGGACAGGGTGATGGTCCCGTCGGCCGAGGCAGGCAGAACTGCGATGGGGCGGTCATAGCCAGAGGCGAAGACCGTCACGCGCGCCGTCTGCACAACGGCAGACTGCGGGTCGACGACGCGGACCTTGAGGTCGGCGGCGACACTAAAAGTGGAAAGCAATATCAAAGACAGAATGCGAAAACGCACACCAGCCTCCTTTGCACGCGAAAGGGGTTAATGAAATGCGTTCAGCGCCGGTCTCCTGGCTCACGAGCTAATGCGGTCGAGGGCCTTCCCATGCACATTGCACAGTGACCCAGCGGCCTGGCACACATTTCGGTGTGCGCCGTGTCCTCACGAAGAGGACGGCTCATTTACAGTTGCGCGGCAGCGCGGGATTCTCACCCGCTTCCCAGTTTCCGGCGAGCGCCGGAAACGCGCGAACGACATTTTGACAAAGAGCTTCCGTAATGTAACGGAATTCAACTGTATGGAAAATGGGAGCGCGAGTCAATCTTGCCGTTTGCTGAGAAACTATTTTCGGACTTGCGCTTCCGCGTACAAGCGTACGCGTTCCAGAACTTCCTGCATCTGTGCATGCAGCACTTTCATGTCTTCGCTGTTTGCGCCGGGCGGAACGGAAATGGCGCGCGACCAGCGGATATGCGCCTTCGCGAAGGGGCGGGGAATGATGAAGGCATCCCAGGAATTGAGTTTCCAGGAGCTACTTACCGCCACGTAGAAAGAGTAGATGGGTGCGCCCGTGTTGCGCGAGAGCAGCACGGGGCCGGGCTTGGCGACGTACTTGGGGCCACGCGGACCATCGATGGTGAAGGCCGCCACTCCGCTGTTTTCGACGATGTCATGCATGCCGAGCAAGGCGCGCACGCCTCCGCGAGTGCTCGAACCGCGAACGGCCTTGAATCCGAAACTCTCGATGATGCGTGCGATGTATTCGCCATCGAAGCTGCTGCTGGTCATCACGGAAATGCCGCGGCACCGAAAGAAGTACGTCGCCGAGAAAACACTGTTGTGCCAGAAGGGCGCGATGGAACTAGGAGGCGGCATCTGTTCGGGCGGAACCTCTGCCTGGGATTCGCAACTCACTTCGTAACGCATAGTGGCGCAAATGAGGCGAATCGCCAGGAATCCAACGAGCGAGATGAACCACAGGGCGATGCGCTGACGGAGCGAGAATGCGCCCTCGGTCTTCGCGACTGGCTCTACTCCTTCGGCTTGGATGTCGTTATTCAGGCTCGAGCTTCTCCCGCTCGATTGTACTGGCAGGCAAGTCCTGCCGCCGCAAAAACAAAGCGCGGGAGTTGACCCCGCGCTTGATCGGAAGCTGTTGCTGTCATGCGTACTTGATCCAGCGCAGTATCTCCGGCAGGGTTGGGCGCTTGCCATATATCAGGATGCCGACACGGTAGATGCGGCAACACAGCACCACCGCGCCATAGATGGTGGCGATGAGGATGGTGATGGAGAGCAGTATCTGCCACATCGGCGGTTGCTGCACGGCGATGCGCACAAACATCAGGATGGGGGAAGTGAGCGGGAATTGCGAGAGCCAGAACGCCAAGGGCGAGTTGGGATGTCGGATGGCCTCCATGGCAAAGGCCGAGCAGGCGATGATGGGTAGCATCACCGGCCATTGCAGTTGCTGTGCTTCCTCTTCCGAATTCACCATCGCCCCGACGGCAGCATACATGCAGCTGTAGAGCATGTATCCGAGGAGGAAAAAGATGGGAAAGAAGACGAAGACCATCGTCGGAATCTGCAGGTCGGCGAGATAGGGCTTGGCCGCCACCACGGCGGGCGTGGATGAGACCACTCCCAATCCCACCCAGATGAGTATCTGCGTGAGGCCGACGGCGCCGACGCCGAGTATCTTACCGGCCATCAACTCCAAGGCGCTGACGGAGGAGAGCATGACTTCCATCACTCGCGAATTTTTTTCTTCCAGCACGGAGCGCATCACGGCCACGCCGTACACCAGTACGGTGATGTAGATCATCATCATAAGCAGGAAGGGAAGAATGACGGTGCCGATGCCGCCAGCCTTGGTCTCACGACCCTGATCGATGCGGACCGTGTCCATGTCGAAACGCTGCAGCAGTTTGTCGCTATCGGTAGCGGAAATGCCGCGCTCGGCGAGTTTCTGCCGCGAGAGAGCGGAGGATACGGCTGTACGCAGGGCGACCGTTTGCACGAAGTCGCTGGCGGCGCGCGTCTTATAAATGAACTTGCGATCGGCGATGGCCTGCTCGGAAAGCACCAGGTAGCCTTCCAGATCGCCGCTGTTCACGCGTGCGAACAGCTCCTTCTGCATTTGTTCGGAAGTATCCAGACTGGTATGGACAGCGAAATTGGGAACTTCTTTTTCATCGGAATCGGGGTCGGTGACCACGGGATTCTCGAGTTCCTGTTTTACAGCGTCGGCGATGGACTGGGTTGCGGCAACCACGACGATGTCATGGGCACCGGCGGTCTTCCGCGTCATCAACTTCTGTGGACCGACCACGATGCCCACGATGAAGAGCGGCATAAGCAAGGTGAAGATGATGAAGCCCTTGGTGCGCACGCGTTCCAGGTACTCGCGTTGCAGGATCAACCAGACGTTATGCATGCTTCACCTCCTGCAAATCTTTCCCGCGGCTTACGGCAATGAAGATGGATTCAAGCGACGGTTCGGCGAGTTCGAAGCGAGTGACTCGCGCGTTCTGCGAGGCGAGACGGAGGATGTCCTGCGAGTCCGTGCCGGGACGCAAACGAAGTTCGACGTAGTTCCCGTAATCATTGAAGGACTCGATAAGGTCCTTGCGTTCAAGGAATGCGGCGGCGCCCTCGTACTCCAACTGGATCGCACTCTTTCCGTAGCTTGCCTTGATGGCTTTGAGGTCGCCATCGAGCACGGCGACGCCGTGATTCACCAGGCAGATGGAATCACAAAGGCGTTCCACCTGGTCCATGCGGTGGGTGGAGAAGAGGATGGTCTTACCAGCATTCTTCAATTCGACGAGCACGTCTTTCAATTCATTCGCATTTGCCGGATCGAGTCCGGAAAAAGGCTCGTCCATGATGACGAACTCTGGCTGGTGCAGCACGGCGGCGATGAACTGGATCTTCTGCTGCATGCCCTTGGAAAGTTCTTCCACCTTGGCGTTTGCCCACTTCGCAAGGTCCAATCGTTCGAGCCACCACGTGGAACGCTTGGTAGCGTCTTCGGGCGAGACGCCCTTCAACTGTGCCAGGAAGATCAATAGCTGTTGTACCTTCATGCGCTTATAGAGTCCGCGCTCTTCGGGTAGATAGCCGATGCGCAAAAGGTGCTTGCGACGGAAAGGCTCGCCAAACATCTGGACTTCGCCGGTATCGGGGATCGTGATGCCGATCATCATGCGAAGGGAGGTGGTCTTGCCAGCCCCATTGGGGCCAAGCAGGCCGAAGACAGCGCCTTGGGGAATGGAGAAGGACAGGTTCTGAACGGCTTTGAACTCGTTGTAGCTCTTGCTAACCGCGCGCAATTCGAGTGTGTTCATAAAGGATTAAGTCCGGATGGCACAAGGATGAGTCAACTGATGTCGAGATAGGAATCGATCCAATTCTTTACTACGAACCGGTTTTGTTCCTGCGCGTCAAATCGAAGTCCGGCAAGGCCCTGTTCAGGACGCGACCACGCGATCTTCGATTTCAACGACAGAACGGGGCCATTGGGTAAGGTCAAGACGACTTCCACAACTTCGCCGCTATTAAGTTTCTTGGCCGTTTCCACGGACATTCCGCCGCCACTAATCTCCAGCATCATGACTCTCATCTGACCGGCGTCGGTTTTGACGTCGATCTGCATGAGCATGGGGATGCGGACGTAGCGACGCAATTCATGAAGTACGAGCAGGTGAGTGGAGCGGATCACGCGCAGTGCGTTCTGCCTGTCCACCGGATCGTTGATGACCGCGTTGATCCCCTGCTGAGAGAATTTCAGCGCTTCGCGCGCCGTGCCTGCGATTCCGTAGATCACCATGCGATGGTTGGAGGGAGAGGTCCGAACGGTTGTGAGCAAGGCTATTGCATCTTCCTGCAGACGCAAGACACAAGCCTCGAACTTTTCCTTGCGCAGACGTTCATTTGCTTCATCCATCGTGAGCAAGACGGGTTCGATGGAGAACTGTTTGAAGCAGTCGCGCAGGATTGAGGCCGTAACTGTCTCCAGTCCGATGATGGCCACACGTGCATAGGCCTTTGGAGCGGCGCTCTTTGGCGCTGCGGAAGACGGAGCTGGCATAAAAGTGGTGAATCCCCGAGACTTAGAATGCTTATTTTCCCCCGAAACCCTAAGCAATTCAATGAAAATGCCGCTTGCAGAAACCTTAGAGAAAGCTGAGCCAGTTGCCGCACCCGCCGCAACTCCGGCGAAGAAGTAGCCTTTCCCGTGCTTAAAGGACGCAGCTCAGGCTGCGTCCTTTTTATTTGATAAAAAAGACACGGCCGTCGAAGGCCGTGCCTTTTTAATTTACTTCATGAAACTATTCAGACCAGCGACGGAAAGCGAGGCAGCCGTTGGTTCCGCCAAATCCAAACGAGTTGGAGAGCGCAACGTCGACCTTCATCTTGCGAGCGTGGTTGGGTACGTAGTCCAAGTCGCAGGCAGGGTCCACGTCAACAAGGTTCACGGTAGGAGGAACAATCTGGTCGCGCAGAGCGAGCACGGTTATGCCTGCTTCGAGACCGCCTGCACCGCCCAACAGATGCCCGGTCATGGACTTGGTGGAGCTTACAGCGACCTTCTTCGAGTGTTCGCCGAGTGCGCGCTTGATGGCCAGCGTTTCCAACTTGTCGCCAAGCGGAGTCGACGTTCCGTGCGCGTTGATGTAGTCCACCTCGTCGGGCGAGATGCCGGCATTCTCCATCGCATTCTGCATGACGCGGCAACCGCCGTCGCCATCTTCCGCAGGCTGCGTGATGTGGTTGGCGTCGGCGCTCATGCCGTAGCCGATCACTTCCGCCAAAATGTTTGCTCCACGAGCCTTGGCAAACTCAAGTTCTTCAAGGATGAGGATGCCAGCACCTTCACCGATGATGAAGCCGTCGCGATCCTTATCCCAGGGACGGGAAGCGGCCTCCGGATCATCGTTGCGGGTGGAGAGTGCGCGCATGGCAGCGAATCCGCCCACGCCCATGGGAGTGATGGCTGCTTCGGTACCGCCAGCGATCATGGCATCGGCAGCGCCGCGCTTGATGATCTCGAAGGCGTCGCCAATAGCGTGGGCGCTAGAGGTGCATGCGGTGCAGGTGGCCTCGTTGGGGCCCTTTGCTCGGTAACGAATA
>JBBRZF010000186.1:0-6434 GCA_038236965.1 Terriglobales bacterium
AAGGTCTGACCTATCATCCCGCGCTGGATGCTGAAATAGATCGCTTCGTGCGCCAGGAAGAAGACGAAGGTCATGATGAGGCGGGAGCCCGGATTTTCTACGTCGATCTTCACTCCCAGCGACGAAGCCGCAAAGCCGACAAACGTCTTCGCGATGCCAAACACTCCCAGCGGATTATGCGTGAGGCTGTCTTGCAGCAATCCGATGGCGCTTCCCGTCAGTAGTCCACTCAAGGGATTGCGCCGCGCGACGGCGAAGAAGATCGTCACCAGCAGCGGCAGGTCGAAGACATTGAAGAAGTGGATGCGTACCGGCAGAAATGCCTGCAGGAAGACCGCGAGCAGCGGAACACCGATCGATACCGGCCAAGGAAACCGGTAGACCTCTATCTGCTCGTGCGATGTGTAACTAAGGCTCACGGTGTCAGTTTACCTGGGCGCGGGGCGCCGTAGAATCGCTGACCGCCGCTGGCTTCTTCGCCGCGGTTGCAGGCTTGGTGGTGGCCGGAGACGCAACATCAGTCTTCGTCGTCACAGGCTTCGTAGTCGTCGTACCCACGGAATTCGTAGTCGTCGTGCCCACAGGTTTGGTCGTCGCGGGCGTCGCGCCTGCAGGCTTGTTCGCAGTCACTCCCGCAGGCTTCGCAATCGCAGCAGGCTTCGTTGTCACACCTGCGGCAGGATTCACCCCCGCTGGCTTCGCTGTGGTCGTCAAAGGTTTCGCGGTGGTCGCGTTCGGCGTAGCCGGTTTCGTACCACCTGGGTTCGCGATGGTTCCCGGCGTAGTCGCCGGAGTTTCACCGTCCGTCACCGCCGCAGCCTTCTGCGGCACCGACGGCAATCGCTCGGCAAGAATGTCCGACGCGCGAAGCGGTCCGCTTACATCCGGCCCCGTATAGGGATGCTCATCGATCTGTGTGATGACCAGCACCTCTTCCAGGCGCGAGAGGTCCGCCGCGGGCTTTACGCGGATGTTCAGAAACATGTCCTTGCCCGGCGCAACCTGTGCCACGGTTCCCAGCGGCAGTCCCTTGGGAAATATCTGGTCGCCGCCACTGGTGCGTACCAGGTCGCCAGCCTGCACCGATTCATCGGACATGATGTATTGCATCTGCACGCCGCCGGTCACAGTGCCCTTCAAGATGCCCTGCAGCCGCGATTTTTCCAGTGTCGCGCCAACCCCGCTCGTCTGGTCGGTGATCACCAGAACCTGCGCCGTACCCGATTGCGCGCGCAAGACTTTGCCGACAACGCCATCCGGAGTGATGACCGCCATGTTCGGCTTCACACCATCATTGATTCCGCGATCGATATAGATCAGGCGCGACTGTTCGCTGCCGCTGGTGCCGATCACCTGCGCCGCCACCGTCTTCGAAATATATTGTTCCTTGAATTGCAACAGCGTCTGGATGCGATGCGCCTGCACTGCATCTTCGCGCAGACGAACCTGCTCCAGGCGTATCCGCTCCAGGTCCGAGCGCAACTGGTCGTTCTCCTTCTGCACATTGCGCAGGTAGAAGTACTTGCTCCACGCGTTCTGAATGCCGTGTTGCGTGTGGACGAAGGCTTTTTCCAGGGGAGTGATGCAGGCGATGGCCCAAGTGCGTATCAGCAGCGCGCCGCCGTCGTTGGGTCGCCGTACCTGCGTCGCCAGGCCGATGGCCTGCGCAAGCAGCACGCTCCCGAGAACGATCATGTTGATGTGGCGCTTGAAAAAATCCATTGCGAAGTTTGCATCCCGGAACTCTGGAGCTCCCGCTTCGCAGCAAACGAAGCAGGAGTCCGAGCCGAGTTATTCGATCGAGATCTTCCGCAGCAGCTTGAAGTCGCTGAGCATTTTGCCGGTGCCCAGCACAACGCTGGCCAGCGGATCGTCGGCGATGGAAACCGGCAATCCGGTTTCTTCGCGGATACGTTTGTCGAGGTTTTTCAGCAATGCGCCGCCGCCCGTCAGCACAATGCCGCGGTCGCTGATGTCCGCCGAAAGTTCCGGCGGTGTGCGCTCCAGCGCAACCCGTATCGCGTTCATGATCGTCGAGACACATTCTCCCAGCGACTCGCGAATCTCGCTGTCGTCGATGGTGATCGTCTTCGGTACGCCCTCGATCAGGTTGCGTCCCTTGATCTCCATGGTCAACGGCTTTTCCAGCGGATAGGCGGAGCCTATCTCGATCTTGATCTGCTCGGCCGTGCGTTCGCCGATCAGCAGGTTGTACTTGCGCTTCAGGTAATTCATGATGGATTCGTCCATCTGGTTTCCGGCCATGCGCACGGAACGCGAATAGACGATGCCGCTCAGCGAGATCACCGCGATGTCGGTCGTCCCGCCGCCGATGTCCACCACCATGTTGCCGCTTGGTTCCGTGATGGGCAGCCCGGCGCCGATTGCCGCGACCATGGCCTGCTCCACAAGATGTACTTCACTGGCCTTCGCGCGATACGCGGAATCCATGACCGCGCGCTTTTCCACCTGCGTGATCTCGGAAGGAACACCGATCACGATGCGCGGATGAACCAGCATCTTCCGGTTGTGCGCCTTCTGGATAAAGTAGTTCAGCATCTTTTCCGTGACCTTGAAATCGGCGATGACGCCGTCTTTCATCGGCTTGATGGCAACGATGTTGCCCGGCGTTCTTCCGAGCATTTCCTTCGCTTCCTTGCCTACGGCTTCCACTTCCCCGGTGTTCTTGTTGATGGCGACGATGGAAGGTTCATTGACGACGATACCTTTGCCCTTGGCATACACCAGCGTGTTCGCCGTTCCCAGGTCGATCGCAAGATCGCTGGAGAACATGCTGAACAGCGAGCGCATATTGGCGAAGCGAGATCCAGTATGAAAACCGTTCGATGGCATTTCTAGATTTTCTCTCTGACAGATGGACTGCTGTTGAACAGCTTGACGCTGCACTGTTTATTTCACATCCGGTCTTGGTAAAGCATAGACCGAAAACCTTATTAGCTGAGTTGAGCTTCCCGAGGGTACTAACGGCAGGAACGATGCAGGTTACGAACCCACAACGCACATCACGTGATGCGGAACCAACCCGCCCAAAATCATCTTACTGGATAACAACCTTTTTTTGCTGGGTATTCACGCCACCTTTTGCATTTTGGGCTGTAATCGTGATCACACTTTCGCCTGTTGGCAGCGGCGGAGTCAGGTATTGGAAGCTGCCGTCGGTCGAAACCATCGGCACTTCCTGTCCATTCACCATCACCCGGGCCGTCACCTCGGTCTTGCCGCGAACCTCGATCACGTGTCCGTGCTGCACGAAAGCCTGCAATTCCATCGGCAGCGCAACGCTTTCCGCTCCCTTGGGAATGATCGTGAAACGGTTCTTTTCGCTCTCGATCGATTCGTGCCCCACGCCATCCATTGCCTGCACCATCCAGTAATAGGCGCCCTCAGGCAAAACCGCAACGTGCTGCGGTTCTGCGACCTTGGTGTCCAGCACGATCGACGAGAAATAAGGATTGCGCGAAACCCGCAGATGATAACCCGCTCCACGGTCCAGCGGCGTCCAGGTGAACTGTACGTTTGCGACCTTGGCGATGGCGAAGATGGGAGCCATGTTGGCCGGACCGATCAGCGTCGGCGGACCCAGCGTCTTGTCCCTGGCCATCTGCTTGGAATCGTTCGCGAAGGTCACCTTTTCGTAGTTTCCCAGGCGAACTACTTCGCCATTGCGGGTCACCTCTCCGGTGCCCTTCTTCAACAGTATCTCGTGATTATCGTGTCTCGGGTCGTTCAACACCTGCGCCGAACTCTCGGAGCCGAGTGTTGCCGTCGCGCCAGCCACCACAACTCGGCTATGGGACCCCTGCGAGAAGGTCGCCGTCGTAAGGTCCACTGTTCCCGTCGTTACCTGTACGGCAACTTCCGTCTGCTGGTTGGCATTCACGGAGTTGTCTTCCACCACGATCAGCGAATCCTGCTTCACCGTATAACTGCTGTTATCGGCGAAGACAACCTTCGCCATGCCTTCCGACCCGGTCTGGACCACGTCGCCCTTTTCCAGCGGAGTGCTGTAGTCGGCGGATATCCAGGTATTGCTGCTGGCTTTCTTCACCCGGACCGTGCCGTCGATGTTGGTGAAGTGGGCCTGCTGCGCGCCGATTGGCGGAGCTACCTTCGGTTTTGCTCCCGTTATCTTGTCGATCAGGCCAAGAGAGAACTCACTTGCCGTCTGTATCCCGGCCTTCGTCGGCTCGGGAAAAACGAAGTACGACGCAACCCCGCATACCGCCGTGAATGCCAATAGAAACAAGGCAACACTGCGATAGGTCATGGTCGTCCACGAAACGTGGAACTCCGGTTTGCGTCTCCCAGGCACGATAGAACCTTAACCTAAAATATTTGGAAGCGAGAGTAACACAAGCGTAACCTCTCACAATAGGTATAAAGCTGGAGTAAACAGGTTAGGGGCCTTACCGGAGGAATCGATTCGCTGTTTCCCGCGCAAAAAAATATCGCGTCTCCTTCCCCCGTTCCCCCCGACTTGCCCTTCCTTCCTCCCCCGTCTAACATTAAACGTTTGGATATACCGGAGGCACGGAACATGGCTACTACTGAGCATCTCTCGTCGGTTGATAAGACGGCGGGCAAAACTAAAGTCTATAAAAACTTCATAAATGGCGAATGGGTCGAGGCCTCTACGGGACAGACCTTCGAGAACCTCAATCCTGCGGATACGCGACAGGTAGTCGGCGTCTTCCAGAAGTCGGGCAAAAAAGATGTGGACGACGCAGTGGCCGCCGCACAGCACGCATATGCAAGCTGGCGCCTGGTGCCCGCGCCTCGTCGCGCAGAGATCATTTACAAGGCTTCGCGAATTCTCGAAGACCGCAAGGAACAGTACTCGCAGGACATGACCCGCGAGATGGGCAAGGTCATCAAGGAAACGCGCGGCGATACCCAGGAAGCCATCGACACCGGCTACTACTTCGCCGGAGAAGGCCGTCGCATGTACGGTCACACCACGCCTTCCGAACTGCCTAACAAGTTTGCCATGTGCGTGCGTCAGCCCCTCGGAGTGGTGGGCATGATCACGCCGTGGAATTTCCCCATGGCGATTCCGTCGTGGAAGCTCTTCCCGGCCCTCATCGCCGGCAACACCGCGGTCATCAAGCCCGCGCAGGACACGCCGCTATCCGTTTACAACTTCGTCGCCGCCCTCACCGATGCCGGCGTTCCCAAGGGCGTGGTCAATATCGTCACCGGATTCGGCGCCGATGTAGGCACTCCCATCACCGAGCATAAGGACATCCGCGCCGTCTCGCTCACCGGTTCCACCGCCGTTGGACGCATCGTAGGTTCGAAGTGCGCGGAAACTTTCAAGCGTTGCTCGCTCGAACTCGGGGGCAAGAATCCCATGATCGTCCTCGACGACGCCAACCTCGAACTCGCGCTCGAAGGCGCGCTCTGGGGCGCATTCGGAACCACCGGACAGCGTTGCACCGCCACCAGCCGCATCATCGTGCAGAAGGGCGTTTACAAGAAGTTCGTGGACACGCTCGTCGAGCGCGCCAAGAAACTAAAGGTCGGTAACGGACTCGACGAATCCGTCGAAATGGGTCCGGCGGTCAACAAGGCCCAGTTGGAAACCGATTTGAAGTACATCGAGATCGGCAAGGGCGAAGGCGCGAAATTGATGTGCGGCGGCAATCGTCTGGACAAAGGCGATTACGCGCATGGATGGTTCCTCGAGCCGACCGTCTTCTCCGACGTCGATACCAAGATGCGCATCGCCCAGGAAGAAATTTTCGGACCCGTCGTTTCGATCATTCCGTGCGACTCGCTCCAGCACGCGATTGAAATCGCAAACGACACCGTTTACGGCCTCTCGTCCGCGCTCTACACGAAAGATGTGAATGGCGCATTCCAGGGCATTCGCGACCTCAATGCCGGAATCACCTACATCAACGCACCCACCATCGGCGCGGAAGTCCACCTGCCCTTCGGCGGCGTCAAGGCCACAGGCAACGGACATCGCGAAGGCGGCATTGGCGCATTCGACTTCTACACAGAGTGGAAGGCCGTCTACGTCGATTATTCCGACACGCTGCAAAAAGCCCAGATCGATCGCGGCGAGTAGTTGACTCGATCGTTGGACCCAACGTACGAATGAAGGGAGCGGGCGACCGCTCCCTTTTCTTGCGATTTGGCATTCCCCGGATGTCGCGATACGTCACCGTGTAGGCCGTCGCAGGTCACGCGACTTCCTCCGCCCGCGGAAGGTACAATGTCTGGTAATCATCCTGAGGAGAATCATGGCTCTTACTACTACAAAGCAGATGCCCGAAATACTTGCTGCATCGCGCATGGCGAACGTGCGCTACGCCATTCGCGATCTCGCCGTGCTCGCCGATCAGGTTGCGCGCGAGGGCAACAAGATCCTTTACCTCAACATCGGCGACCCCAATAAATACGACTTC
>JBBRZF010000187.1:0-6380 GCA_038236965.1 Terriglobales bacterium
CATTTGCGCATCTGCGAGGCTTTGCTGGGCATCGACCTCGGCGATGGCTACTGGAAGATGTTCACCATCGTCATCCAGTTGGGCGCGATTCTTTGCCTGCCCATTTACTTTTGGGAACGCATTCTCGACTTCCTCAACACCTTCCCTCGCGGCGAACGCGGCGATAAGAACATCATCACGCACCCGCTTTCGCTGACGTTCATCGCTTTCCTTTGTACGGCGATACCGGCGTTCCTGCTGACGAAGGTGATTGGCAAGCACCTTGAAAGCCTCTACATCATGGGAATGGCCCTGGTCGTGGGCGGCGTGATCATGTGGGTGGTGGACGTTCTCTACGAGCGGGGACGCTTGTCGATGCGTCCCAAGGACCACATGGAAGACATGAGCCTGGGGCAGGCGGTTTGGATTGGATTGTGCCAGACGCTTTCGGCGGTCTTCCCGGGAACTTCGCGTTCCATGGCGACGATATCGGCGGGACAGTTGAGCGGGATGTCGCGCTCGGCGGCCCTGGAGTTTTCCTTCTTCCTCTCGCTGCCGACGATGGTGGCGGCAACCTGTTACGACCTGCTGAAGTCGTTGAAGCACGGAGGCACGATATCGGCGATCGGAAGCGGGCCGGCGGGACACCAAGGATGGGTTCTGCTCGGTATCGGCTTCGTCGTGTCGTTCCTGGTGGCATACGTGGTGGTGGCCTGGTTCATGAGCTGGGTGCGGGAACGCGGATTCACCGTTTTCGCCATCTACCGGATACTGGCCGGAGTGGCCGTCCTGTGGTGGGCGATGAAGAGGTAGATTTTCGGATTTAACGATTGCCGGATTTTAGGATTGCAAGGCGTTCGGGTACTTAGGTTTTCAATCCGGCAATTTGTAAATCCCAAAATCCGGCAATTTTTCTCACTTCCTTCCGCATCTTACAAGCCAACGGTTTCGCCTTCTTTTCTCCTCTGAGCGGGGGAGATTTTCTGGCATAATCGGTCTGCTCTGGTGTGACTTCGGGCATGGAAGGTCCCACGGCTGTCGGCGGTGGCTGAGATGAGACGTCTTGGTTCGTCTTCGCGGTACTTACCTTGGGAGCTCCTTGCAACCGACCCTATGAAGTGGTTTTCGCGCATATTCACCCCGACCGGCAATAAGCGACTCGACGAACTGATAGGCTTCCTATTGTTCGTGGCCGCGGCCCTCCTTCTCCTCGCGCTCGCGTCGTACTCTCCGCTTGATCCCTCAATGAACACGGCTGCCGCGACGCCACCATCGCATCCCGCGCAGAACTGGATCGGCATGGTAGGCGCGTTCTCCAGCGACCTGCTACTGCAGATTCTGGGCTGCTCGGCGTTTCTGCTGCCGGTGTTCGGTTCGCTATTTGCGCTGCGCTGGTTCCGTTCCCGGAAGATTGAAGCGCCGCTCGCCAAGTCCCTGGGCTCGGCTTCGCTGGTTCTGTTCGCGTCGGCGCTGGTCGGCATACTGCCCTGGCATTGGCGCTGGATGCACGCTGCCCCCGCCGAAGGCCTCCTCGGACGCATCGCCGGCGACACGCTCATCCACTATTTCAACGTGACGGGCGCCTACATCGTCTGCGTCAGCATGATCGCTGTCGCGCTTTATCTGTCTACGGCATTCTCGTTCGGAGCGCTGAGGCTCTGGTTCACCACGCGCTTTGCCTTCGCCTTCGCGGCGTGGGACCGCTTTGAAGATTGGCGTCTTGCACGCGCCAAGGCCAAGGCGCAAAAGGAACTGGAGAAGCGCAAGCTTCAAAAACCGGTGGTCACGGCGCAACTGGTTCCCGCCAAAAGGGCGCAGAGTCCAGTGGTCGAAGCACGGTCTGGCATCGAGCGCATGGAAGAAGAGCGTCCGGCAGAGATCATTCCGCCGACGGTTCGCGCGGCCGCGCCGCTTCGGGCGATTGACGAAATCATCGATGACTCCATCGAGGTCACCACGCGCGCCGATGATGAGGTCAAGACCAAGACAACGATGCCGAAGGTGCAAGGCGGCTGGAAACTGCCGTCCAGCGCGCTGCTGCATCGTCCGGATGCGCGCACGGAATTCGATGAACAGGAGTTGAAGACGACGGCTCAGGTCCTCGTAGATAAGCTGGCCGAGTTCCAGATCATCGGCACGGTGACGCAAATCAATCCTGGCCCGGTGGTCACCACGTTCGAGTTCAAGCCCGAAGCGGGTATCAAGTATTCGCGCATCACCAGCCTGCAGGACGATCTCTGCCTGGCCTTGAAGGCCGAGAGCATCCTCATCGAGCGCATGGCGGGTAAATCGACGGTCGGCATACAGGTTCCGAACGCGAACCGCGAAACCATCTGGCTGCGCGAGATCGTGGAGTCGCAGGAGTTCGCGAACTCGAAATCCAAGTGCACAGTCGCTCTCGGCAAGGACATCAACGGCGGCCTGGTGACGGCCGAAATGAACACCATGCCCCACCTGCTGATCGCCGGTTCGACCGGAAGCGGAAAGTCGGTGGCCATCAATGCGTTCATCATGTCGCTGCTCTATAAATCCACGCCAGACCAGGTAAGGCTGGTGCTGGTGGATCCGAAGCGGCTGGAACTGGGAAATTATGAAGGCGTGCCGCATCTCTATACGCCCATCATCACCGAGCCCAAGCTGGCCTCGAATGCCTTGCGCAATGCGGTTCGCGAGATGGAACGCCGCTTGAAGTTGCTGGCGGAAAAAGGCGTGCGCAACATCGAGCAGTACAACAAACTGTTCGACGGCAACACCACGCGGAACCTCTTCGACGACGGCACGGAAGAAAAAGCGCTGCCCTACATCGTCATCATCATCGACGAACTCGCCGACCTGATGATGCTGGACGGCAGCAACGTGGAAGAGTCCATCACGCGACTGGCACAGATGGCGCGCGCCATCGGCATACATCTGGTGCTGGCAACGCAGCGCCCCTCGGTGGACGTCATCACCGGACTCATCAAGGCGAACTTCCCTTCCCGCATGTCATTCCGGGTGGCAACGAAAGTAGATTCGCGCACCATCCTCGACAGCAATGGCGCAGAAGCGCTGCTGGGACGCGGCGACATGTTGTATCTGCCGTCGGGTTCCTCGAGATTGCAGCGCGTACACGCGCCCTTCGTCACGGAAAAGGAAATCGAAGGCGTGGTGGAGTTCTGGAAGTCGCAAGCGGTCGCGACATACGACGACAAATTCCTGCAGGCGCCGAAGGAAGAAGGCAACAGCATCAAGGGCGGCGGAGGAGATGACGGCGAAGGTGGCGGTGATGGCGACGAACTCTACCAGGACGCCGTTCGTTTGGTGCTGGAGTTCGGCAAGGCTTCGACCTCGCTGATCCAGCGGCGTCTGCGCGTAGGTTATGGACGCGCCGCCCACCTCATCGATCTGATGGAGCAAGACGGAATCGTGGGTGCGCCGGATGGTCCGAAACCACGTGAGGTATTGAAGCGTCCGGATTGGCTGAACGAAGTCGAGGACAGCCTGCGGTAATTTGGTAAGCGGGTAATTTGTAAGTGGGTAATTGAAGTCAACGGCAAAGGCTGAGGGCTTTGGTTTCAATTACCAAATTACCAATTCCCAATTACCCGCTATCTCTCTCTGGCTTCTCTAGCTTCAGGATGTCGCGCTGATAGAGGAATGATATCGCCAGCAGGATCACGCCCAGCGCGATGAAGCTCACGATGCGATATTCGCGGTCGAGCGCGGAGACGTCGTAGGTGAAGACCTTCACGATGGTCACTGCGATGAGAATGATCGCTTGCCAGCGCAGCAGCGCCCATCGTTTCCAGAATCCGGCCAGCATCAGCAGCGCACCGTAAATCATCCAGACTGCGGAGTAGGTGAACGAACGCGCGATGGCCAGGCGGCGCAGTTCGGCGGCGGCGGAGTGGTTGGAGTAGGCGGCTGTGTTGGCCACGGCCGTGGCGAGTGCGTCGAAGTGGTCGCGCAATTCGAAGTGGAAGGCCAGCAGCGCTAGAACGTTGATGGCGGCAACGCCGAGCCACGCGGAGCTATTGTTCAGCGCCGCATGCTCGGGGCGGCGCAGATATCCGATAAACAACATGACCGCGATGGCGTAAACATATCCTGCAAAGCGCTCGTTGAGGACGAGAGTGGCGCGCACCTCGTCGCTGACCCAGAGCAATCGCGCGACGGCCAGCACCACGGCGCCGAAGGAAAGAATAGTGAGCAGGTTCGCGCGAGGCGAGTCTGGTCCGGGCGAGCGCGCCGCCTCAATCTCCGTTCCCTGCATGCGCTGCGCAAGCCAGGCGAGCGCGGCAGCTTCGCTCAACCATCCAAAGATGATCCAGTGAGCATTGAACTTCATCGCGATGAAGACGGCGACGAAAGCGGCGGCAACGCCGAAATGCAGCCACGCGGACATGGCGGCGCGGCGGCCATTCAGTACCCAGGCCAGAACCAGGTAGGCGCAGGCCAGTAGCAGCGCCGCCCATGAGTTCCACTGCGAGCGAGAACTGGCGTCCAGCACGGCATAGAGTTCGACGAAGCAGAAAGCCGCATTCAGCAGCGCGAGCAAGGCGACGGCGCGCGAGGAGGATGCCTTCGGCTGCGACCGGTCTTCGGCGGTCAACACCGTCCCCGCCGCAAACACCGTCCACGCAAGCACGACGAAAACAAGTGGCGCGGTGATCTCATCGCGCCGGAAGAATTCCGCGTACCAGGCAATGTAAACGATCAGCGTCCCAAGAAATCCGCCGAACAGCAGGCGCGGCCAACCGCGTACGGTCGCCATCCAGAGGGAAGCAACCGCGAGGAGCAGGAGATAGCCGAAGAGTTCTATGTCGTGGTTGGTTTTGAACCAGAGGGCAAGCGGCGTAAGGTATCCGCCCACCAGCGCCATGGCCGCCAGCGGTTCGGCGTTCTGTCGCAAGGCGAAAAACGCCGTCGCCGCCGTGACCAGTATCATCCCCGCAAACGCCAGCGACAGCGGAACCAACGCATACAAATAGACCGATGCCCACAACGACAGATACAGGATGCCGATGCCAACGGCCTTGAGCGAGTAGGAAAACAGGACGTATCCGTGTGTGCGGAAGCGTTCGCTCCAGAGGAAGACGGCGACGCCCGCGAACAGTCCGATGCCGACCTGAACCGAAGGACCGATCCAGCGGTTATCGATGGCGAACTTGAGGAAGTAGGCGACACCGATCAGCACGGCAATGATGCCGACCCGGTTGAGCCACTGCGAACCGATGCGACGCTCCAGGCCTTCGCTGTCGGCCACGCGCGACGCGCCGCGACGTATGTCAATCACCGGGGTGGATGCGGACTGCCGCATCGCAGGTGAAACGCGCGTTGCAACCGGCTCGGCAGCAATCTCCTCGTTGTCGAGTTGGGCGCGTTGTTCCAGTCGATAAACGCGGCGCGTAAGTTGCGCCACCAATTGCCGCAGGTCCCTTAACTCATCGCGGTCGTCCATCCGTTACTAGGGTAGCGTAAAAGGGCGTCGGTATCTAAGGAAAGGTTTCGGAGGTTTTCGTAAAGCCAGGTTTCAAAGGTTCCGAAACCTTCGAAACCTCGCCTCTCCGAAACCTCTGAAGCCAGTGCTCGCACACGCGTTCGTGCCGGTTGCAACCTGTCCAGATGCGCGTCAATCACGACCTTTTTACCGATGCCTGCGTCACCTTTGGTTACTTGTTTACCTAGGGACGTCGGCGCATCATCCATCACCATCAAGAAAGCATCTAACCTGGATAGCGGGTTACGACAATTCGGATTGGAGCTAAGGCACATAAGTTAACCAACGAGTACACCTACGAGTGTATTTTGAGGTATCACCTTTCCGTTTCTTACCTGCTTGTTTTGGGCAGATTTGCCCGTGGCAAAGGCAACTCTGACCTAAGTAACTGATTCGATGAAGTTTCAGGAACATCGAAAATTGAGACACATGGCAGTCAACGTGCCCTGTTCTATTGAGGCCTTACGCAAATTGGCATGTATCGAGAAGAGTCTTCTCGTTAAGTTGGAGGAAGAAAGCTTGGCAGCCCCTTCGATCTACCTGATTTCCCCAGATTCCGGAATTCCGACCTTCTCTACGCTTGCCGATCAAACGTCGCGCTGGAAATCTTTCATCACGGGATTCGGATTGCAGTTTGCGCTGGTGATTGCTGGCGCGGTACTGACGATCACGGCCGCGCCAGAACTGATCCAACAGACCTATAACCGGATCGAACTTGTTCCGCCTCCAGCATTGGTGACAGAAACCTATAAGCCGCCGCCGAAGGTGTTTGTCCGGACGGTGCCGCCTATCGTGGTTCCCACCAGGGCGGAGTTGGCAAAGATCGCGCCTCCCCCGGTCATGGTCAAGCAGGAGATCAAGCCTGTACTGCCTCAGACCGTGGCCAGGATGCCGGAAGCTCCAGCGCCGAAATTTGATTCTC
>JBBRZF010000188.1:0-6353 GCA_038236965.1 Terriglobales bacterium
CACCACGTGTCCGGCAACGCCTTTGCCGAAGGGTACGCGTATCTCCTGCGCGTCCAGTCCCTGCGCCACGATGGACCACAGTTCCTTGCGCTTGCTGTCCGCCAGGAAAACCGTGCCGCGGTCTGCCTTCACTTCCGTTCGCGCGATCTTCAAGATCAATTCCAAAAGCTCTGCCAGGTCGAGCGTCGAATTCAACAGGCGCGTGGCTTCAAACAGGAGCGACAGTTGCTGTATCTGCTTCTGGCTTTCTTCTGCTGCCAGGGCGCGGCGCACCGCCACGCTCGCCACGTTGGCGTACATGCCCCACCATTGCAGCATATCGTCGCTTACCGGGGCCGACGAATAGCTTGCCACCAGTGCCAGCAATTTCGAGTTCGCTATCAACGGATATACCGAGACGTGCGTCAGTTGCCCGCTTCCTACCAGGTCCGCAGCCTCTGCCGAACCAAGCTCCGCGTTCCGGATGGGAACCATCTGCTGCGCTGATTTTCCAAGTAATCCGCGACCGGGTGTAGCGTAGTCGCGCCGATGCGTCGCTTCCACGCCCGCCGTATGCGTCAGGTACGCCGAATCCGAACTGTCGTCCCAAAGCCATAACTCCGCCCGCGACGCCTCAAAATGCGTGGTCAACAGCGACGGTATCTGGGCCAGGAGTTCCTCTTGCGACGCATCCGCGCCGAAGCGCTGGATCGCGTTCGCAAAAGACAGTACGTAATCCTTGCCTTGTAGCTTTGCTCTGGCAGCGGCTGCTGCGCTTCCTGCTGAATCCACGGAGAGGCCTTTCACAAACCCCGTATCACCTCGGCGCACAGCTAACCACCACATTGGCGCACCGGTAAAGCGGGAGTTTTGAGTGGGAACACTATATTGCGGCTGGGCGGGGAAGTAAATGGGAGAGAGGTGGAACAAGCCCCGGCCAGCTTTTCGGAAAAAAAAGGCGTGACCCAATCGGCCACGCCTTCTCTATATCCGCTTGCCGGTCTCTACTTGTCGTAATGCAATAGCGAAAACACGTCGTAACCATCCAGCTTCTTCCTGCCATTCAGGAAGTCGAGTTCCACCACGAAGCCCAGTCCGCAGATATCTGCTCCCTGGGACTTTGCTAGTTCCGCCGTCGCCCGCGCGGTGCCGCCCGTAGCCAACAGATCGTCGACGATGATCACGCGCTGTCCCGCCTTGATGGCGTCCGTATGCATCTCCAGCGTGTCCGTACCGTACTCCAACTCGTAGGTCCACTTCACGGTGGCCGCCGGAAGTTTCTTCGGCTTGCGCACAGGAATAAATCCCGCATTCAGCCGATACGCCAGCGCCGGGCCAAAGATGAATCCGCGCGCCTCGATACCCAATACCAGATCGATGTCCTTGTTCAGGAACTGCTCGGTAAGCGCATCGATAAGCCGCGCGAAACCCAGCTTGTCCTTCAGCAGTGTGGTGATGTCGTAAAAGAGAATGCCCGGTTTCGGAAAATCAGGCACCTCGCGGATGAGTTGTTTCAACGATTCGCATTCCATGGCTTCTTTGGTCTGATGCATGGGCTACCAGGCTCCTTCGATTCGGAACGTCGTCATCTTCGACAACGGCGCCGCTTCTTCCACGTCAACATTGTCCACTCGCGCCGCTCGCGGACCTTCCTTCAACTTGTCGTACAACGCGCCCAACTGTTCTTTCGTGCCTCCTGCCAGCACTTCCACGCTGCCATCGTGCTTGTTGCGCACCCAGCCGCTCAATCCCAGGATGCGCGCCTCCCGCTCCACGAACCAGCGGAAGCCCACGCCCTGCACGCGGCCCGACACTACGTAATGCCGAGTTTCAATATGCGCAGCCATGTTCTCTCGTTTTATGCTCGCGACAGATAGGAACCATCGGAGGTGTCAACCTTGATCTTGTCGCCCTCGTTGATGAACGGTGGCACATACACCACCAGGCCCGTCTCGGTCTTCGCCGGCTTGGTAACGCTGCTCGCCGTTGCCGACTTCAAGCCCGGCTCCGTCTCCACCACCGAGAGTTCAACCGATTGCGGCAATTCGATTCCAACAGCCTTGCCGTCATAGAACTCAACCGATATCTGCAGGTTCGGCGTCAGATACTCCACCGCATCGCCGAGCGTCTCGCGATTCAGCGCGGTCTGCTCGTAGTTGCTGGTATCCATAAAATAGAAAAGGTCGCCATCCGCATACAGGAACTCCATCTTGATCTCGTCGACCACGATCTTTTCGATGGCGTCGCCCGAGCGGTAGCGGTGCTCGAACATTGCGTTCGTGCGCAGGTTGCGCAACTTTGCCTGGATGAAGGCACGCAGGTTTCCCGGCGTACGGTGCTCCACGCTGAACACCGAATGAAGATCGTTGTTGTGCTTTATAACCATTCCGGGACGCAGTTGTGTGGCAGAGATTGCCATTGCTGGATATTGCTCCTTCTGGGTTTCGTGTCTCCGACCAACTCCCTTGGAACCGCAGGGCATGAGAATGGCCTGAGCCGCGTGGCGCCAAAACGCAGCGCGGTGCCAGAGACAAACACTTTATTTTACAGGACTCTGGGGGACGGGGAAAAGCGACATCCCGCCCCGCATCCCTATTATCGCAGTAATCTTTCAATCTCTGCTGGCAACGGCAGCTCGTCTCTGCATTTCTAACCTTCTAGGGCTCGGGATGCGCTCCTTGTTCCCCTGCGCCAGGAGATTCATGAAAATTCGCAAGTTAATGACGACCGATGTCTCCACTGCTGATCCGGAGACCACACTGGAAGAGATTGCGACCATTATGCGCAATGACGACGTAGGCGCGGTGCCCATCATCGAAGACGATGAACTCATCGGCATCGTCACCGATCGCGACATCGTGCTCCGCTGTATCGCCGAGGGACATGATCCTTCCGCTATTCGCGCCCTCGACATCCTAAGCGAATCCATTGAAACCATTGGCCCGGACACAGATATCAAGGAAGCCGCCAAACTTATGTCGAGCAAACAGATTCGGCGTCTTCCTGTCGTGGAGAATGGGCATCTAATAGGCATGCTCTCCATTGGAGATCTAGCAGTGAAGCAGGACGACGAGCAAATGTCCGGCGACACTCTGCAGCGCGTCTCTAGAGGTGTGAAACGCTCCTTGCCGACTCGGCCGCAGTCCAAGCAGCAGCAAGGGAAGAGCAAACCTCCAATCAGCACGGCAACCGAGGGGCACGACGATCATCGCCAGGCGCGCGTCATCTCGATCCGCTCCGAAACCAAGACCGGCAAGAATCGTCGTCGAGCCAGCTAACCTTTTAATCACGTTATTTCAGTAAGGAGAACTCATGCGACACTATCAGCCCTTCAGTCTCTTCAAATCGTCTCAACGCAATACTGGCAGCCTCTTCGCCATGCTCGCCATCGGACTCGGTATAGGCGCCTTTGCCGCTCTGCTGTTCGCTCCCAAAACCGGCAGACAGATGCGTAAATCCCTGCGCCGAAAACTCGAGGACACCCGCGAATCCATGGGCGACTGGAAGGACAGCGCCAACGAATACATCGAGCGCGGCTCTGAATGGGCAAGCTCGGCAAAAGACCGCGTCACCCCACTGGTCAAGAAGATGGCTCGCTGATAGAATTCCACGCACAATAGGAAAAGGCCCGGGCATCAACCTAGGCCTTTTCGCAATTCGTGTTCTGCTCAGTAAAGCCGGAAATTCACTTCTACGTTGATCTGCACCGCGACCGGCTGTCCATCCTTCTTTGCCGGATCGAACCTCCAGGTGCGTACGGCTTCCATCGCTTTTTCGTCAAGACCCATACCCAGTGATCGCTGTACGCGGATTTCGTGCGTCTTGCCGTCGGAGCCGACCACGACCCACAGAACGACCGTTCCTTGGTACTTCGCTTTACGAGCTTCTTCTGAATATTCAGGATCGGGCTGAGAAAGTACGCGAGGCGCGCTGACTCCGCCGCCTACACGATAAGCTCCGCCGCCATATCCGCCGCCCCAGCCCGGACCTACGCCCGGTCCGCGTCCGCTGCCAACGCCACCGCCATTACCGCTGCCGATGCCGCCGCCCGAACCCGTTCCATTCGATGCCGGACCTACTACGTTTGCCAGCGGATCGCCCATGCCGGTCACAGCCGACAGTTTCAAATCAGGCGCGACCACGGTCGGCACTACCGGAAGCTTCGGATTCTCATTCCGAACCACTACCGCGGGAGGCGTGAACTGTTCGCGCGCAGTCTTTGGAAGCGCACCCTTGGGAGCCGCTAATTTATCGCGATCGCCGCCGCCACCACCGCCGCCCGTTTCCTTCTTGGCGACTTCCATTACCAGGCTTGAAGGGCTGATCAGTTCAATGACGGAATTCTTGACCTCTTGCGGATGCGTAGCAACCATCGTGCCGATGCCAATGACCGCCGTCAGGAAGAGCGTATTCAGCAGGAAGGAAATGACGAACGAACCCCTTCGCACTTCATACAGTCCGCCACTGTCGCCGAACAACGTCGGCATCATCGCGCGCAACTGCTTCAGTTCCTGCTCAGTCTCCGCATTCATCGATGGCACCACTGGCGTGGACATGATTGTGCTAAGTATAGACCTACTCTGAACGAAAAAGTTTCAGAAAAGCAGCTCCCGACATCCCGAAACCAACCCCTTTTCCGCACCACTAGACCAATCCCAACTTGGCACCTTTGGGGCGAATCTCCTCGCAACACGCGCTGACCACAACTACTTACAAGCCGACCCTACGGAATGATCAGTTTCAGGCTCTTCGGTCGCATCGTTATCTCCGCGGGGGTCCGGCACACGTATTCACCATCCGCATAAATCTCGAGCGGACGCTCCGTAGTCAGTCGCGCCGACTTCGCCTGGAAATATTCCACCTCCGGAATCGAGATATGCGTTCCGGAAAAAATCGTGTGAAAGACCCTAAGCACCTTCAGCTTCGTCACATTCCGGACGTAACAGATGTCGAGCAATCCGTCATCGAGTTTCGCGCTCGGCGCTATCTGCATCCCGTTCCCATACGTGGGCCCGTTGGCAAACGCGACTAACAACGAGCGCTCAGAAAGCTCGCGCCGCTGCCCATTCGCAGCATCGGTCGCGCTCACGCGAATGCGTGGGAACGTGAATGTCGCCAGCGAACGCAGCGCGGACACCACGTATCCGCCGTTGCGTCGAAAGAATGGGGGCAATTTGTTCGCCCGGCGATTGGTCTCTGAATCCAGTCCCGTACCGGCGATGCAGCAGAAATATTCTTCGCTCGGCTGCGCTTCGTAGACGTGATGCATCTCTGCCCGCATGATGGCCGCCGCCAGCGGACTCTCCGGCTTTGCAAACGAACCATCTTCGCGCGCGAAGGTCAGCGGGCCGTCGATCCATTCCGAATTCGCGGCTTCTTCCGTCCCCCTCGAATCCAGCGGACGAATCACGCCCAAGTCGATGTCGCGGACATTCTCACGCGTGGCGATGAATTTCTCCCAGGCAGCAAGCGCGTCCTTGTACGAATGGATTCCAATCGAGTCGGCAAAATCGTTGCCGCTTCCGGTGGGCACCACCAGCAGCGGCGTCTGCGAACCGGCCAGCGCCTGGATCACGCGATGCACGCTTCCGTCGCCGCCGAAGACAATCGCAATGTCCGGCAGGTCGTTGGCTTCCAGTTCGTTTCCGCGGAAGACGTTCATCCCCGCCGGGGCCTTGAACGGCTTCAACAACTTTCCGCTCGCATAGGGATGTAGGATGGCTGCAACTCGCACGGATGGGATTGTAAATGAGCCCGAAAAATTGCGTCCGACTATCAAAAAAGCCGTGAGCAAGTTGCCCACGGCTTTCCGATGGAACAATCGACCTCTTATTCGAGTCCGCGGTGTTCGAGCAGCGGACCAACTTCCGGCGGACCACCGTAAAACTCCGAGAACAGAACTTCGGGATTCTTGGTGCGTCCACGCGACAGCACTTTGGCGCGCAAGTAGTCTCCGTTCGCGCGCTCCAGACCACCGTGTTTCTGGAACCATTTCTCCGTATCGCGAGCCAGCACTTCGCTCCAGATGTACGCGTAGTATCCAGCCGAATAGCCTCCCGCGAACGCATGCGAAAAGTAAGGAGTGGAGTAGCGCGGTGGGACAGGCGCAAAATCCAATCCAGCCTTCTTCAATGCCGCTGTCTGGAATGCCATCACCTGGTCTGCCGCTGGAGCCTGCGCCTCACTCATCTGGTACCACGACTGGTCCAGCAATGCCGCGGCGATGTACTCGGTCGTCGCATAACCCTGGCCGAATTTCTCCGCCGCAATCACCTTGTCGAGCAGTGCCTTCGGCATCGCTTCGCCAGTCTTGTAGTGCATGGCGTAATGCTTGAACACGTTCGGATCGCGGGCCCACATCTCGTTGTACTGCG
>JBBRZF010000189.1:0-6313 GCA_038236965.1 Terriglobales bacterium
AGCACAAGTTCGACATGGAGCGACTCACTGAATTGCTGGTTGCCGATCGCCTTCAGAATCCGAGCCGCTATTCCGTTGTGCTGGTCTCAGAGGGTGCCATGTTCACTGGCGGAGAGATGATATTCGCCGAGGAGACGGCGGACGCTTTCGGACACAAGAAGCTTGGCGGAATCGGTGACCTGGTCTCCGCGAAACTCAAGGAGCTTTCGCCGAAATACAACAATGGCAAAGCCATCGAGTGCATCACCCAAAAGCTGGGATACCTGGTCCGCGGCGGCGATCCGGATGCCATCGATTCCATCGTGCCCATGGCCTACGGCAACCTTGCGCTCGACCTGGTGCTGAATCGCATTCACGGACGGCTCGTGGTGTTGAAAAACGGTCGCTACGACAACATGCCCATCGATGCGGTCACGTCGTCGAAGAAGATCGTAAGCGTGAAGGAGCACTACAACGTCGAACGTCTGCGCCCGCATTATCACAGCTTCGAAATGAAGCCGTTATTCATCATGACCAGCGAATAGTTTTCGTTGTGCAATAACAACCCCCGCCTCGCAGCGGGGTTTGCTTTTTGCGCCGTGTACAACAAGATGCCCTTGACCTTGAAACCTAAGAAACCTGCTTCCTACGCCGCCGCCTCATCCTCCACTGCAACTGGTTCCGTAATCGCGTTCGCCACACGGGACTTGTACTTAAAGCGATGTCCGACGCGCACCATCTTCGATTCGAACGCGACCCACGATATCTGCGCTACGCCGATGACCAGCGCCATCGCTGCTGCCAGTGCAAGCCACTTTGCAAGTGCGCTCGATGTGTATTGCGAGACCCACAACATGGTTGCGGTTATGAGCGTGAAGTGCGCGAGGTAGATGAAGTAGGAGAGCTTTCCCATCAATCGCAATGGGCGCGCACGGAACAATCCCATGCCCCAGTGTTTTGCGTGCAGGATGGCGAGCAGCATCACGGACGCATAGAAGAGCGCGACCACCGTGAGTCCGAAGGTCATGAGCGGCGTATCAGGAGATGCTTCCCGCGGAGGAAGCGCGCCCCCGGTCGCAACGATGATGGTTCCGAATACACCGATGGCCACGTACAGAACCCAGGCCCTGCGCCGCAGGAAATCAACGACCGTTTCATTGCGCACCAGCAGCGCGCAGAGAACGCCCACACCCAGCGCGTCCGCACGCAGCCAGGGCAGCACATAGGCCTGGTTCTGCGTGACCATTCCTGTTGAGCACACTACGCTGCGCAGAATGGCAACCGACAGGATTCCCAGCGGAACCAGAACGTACATCCGTCGGGGATTCAATCTGCGCATGAGGAAAGGAAGTGTCAGGTAGAACTGTTCTTCGATGGCCAGCGACCAGCTCACGGAGAGAAATACGTTCATCGAATCGTGACGCGCTATCCAGAGATTGTTGGTGAAACTGAAGTACGTGAGCCAGGGCATCGGCGGCCCGGCGTTTTCAATCAGGTCTGCTCGCGGGCCGCCGCCGGCAAACCAGATGGCGGCATAGACGCAGATCACCACAAAGTAAATGGGCACGATACGGAAGAAACGACGCGCATAAAACGGTACGTAGTATTGCTCGGAGTTGTGGCTGTCGATGAGGATGCCGCCAATGAGGAACCCTGACAGCACGAAAAAAAGGTCTACTCCCGACCAGCCAAAAAGCATGATTCGCTCGAGCGACTCAGAGGCTACAGGAGCGGCCAGTACTCCGTGGAATGCGATCACCAGGGCGATGGCGATTCCGCGCAGTCCATCAAGTTCGGGGATACGGCTGGTTTCGAGTCTCATTCCATCAGTTCGCTCATGCAGACAATAAGTAGATGCGAACTGAACCGGGAAGTTTGGCAGGGCTAAAACAGTCTATTTTCCCAGGCAATACACCCTTACATAGTCGAAGTTTGCTAGAAGTACTGAGAAAGCCGGTAAGAGGCACTTAGCTTCGCTGGCCGCGCCTTGTATGATTCCGCCATGGACTTATTGCTCAACCCTGTAGAGCTTCGAGTGCTCGGTGCGCTTATCGAAAAGGACATCACCACGCCGGACTACTATCCGCTTTCGCTCAACGCACTGGTGAATGCCTGCAACCAGAAGTCGAACCGTGAACCCGTCATGGAACTCACGGAAGACGCGGTGCGAGACGCCCTGAACGGATTGGAAGAGCAGCATCTGGCCGGACCGGCGATCAACGATTCGCGCGTCAACAAGTACGAGCATCGACTCGACGAAGTTCTCAACCTCACCCGCGGAGAGACGGCCATCCTCTGTGCCCTCCTGCTGCGCGGCCCGCAAACACCCGGTGAACTTCGCGGACGCACCGAACGCCTTTTCAAGTTCGAAGAACTGTCGGACGTGCAATCGACGCTGCAGAAGTTGGCGTCTCGCGAACCCGCACTGGCCAAAGTCCTGCCGCGCCAACCCGGCACAAAGGAATCGCGCTGGGCGCAACTGATGGGTGGCGACGTAGAAGCCGCACCCTCTTCACCGCCCGCGCTGCAGGATTCCGAAGACGGTGCTCTGTCCGAAGAGGTGAGATCCTTGCGCGAAGAAGTGGAAGAACTGAAGCGCCAATTCGCGGAGTTCCGGAAACAGTTCGAGTGATGGATGTGGCTCTGGATTGATGTGGCGCGAGCGCCCTCGCTCGCGGCCTTTGACTAGGCTCTTACTCCTTTGGCTGACTCTCTAGGAATCTTCGTAATCGAAAGTAGCCGAGGATAACCTACGCGGGATGATTACCCTACGGCTTCGAGGAACGAAGGAGGCTACCTCTCATTAGCACTCGCTTTCGTTCTAGCGGAAACCTGTGTATAACCTGCGGGCACATTGAATGCCGAGGCATCGGCCGGCGCCGACGAGAACGAGGTCAGCTCGGTGCTGGATTCCATCAGCACGGCCGAGGTGGGTGCGCTCTGCGCTTGCGAAGGCTGTTCTTGCGGCGGGGCTTCTTTCTTCTTCTTATGCCCAAAGCCAAATCCGCCGAGCCCGAGTTTGCTCGTGATTGCATCCGCAGTACTGTTCTGCGCTATTTCACCCGCGCTCGGCATCTCCGGACCATTCGAGGCCGGAGGCAACGGCGCTTCCGACGCCGCCGGAAGTGGCGCTCCATTGGCGGTGGTTCCCACTCGCATCACCTGCAGAACCGGCACGCCGCTCAACTTCGACATCTCCTTTACCATCTGCGCCATTCCTTCGCCCGTGCCGGGCTGCATGGCCGCAAGCTGAGGCTTAAAGGTGTCGCTGAAGAGTGTTCCCATCTTCAAGGCGAACCGCTTATTGAAGTCGCGCACTTCGCCATAGCCGGGTATCTCCGGGGCCATCCACATGTCGTTGGTGATGGCGAGCGAGCCCTTCTGTCCGGACTTCTGGTCCGTCCCCTCCAGTGCCATGCTCAAGATGGCCTCTTTGGTCTGCAACCCTGCCACCTCTTTCACTGCCCCCGTGTTCTTTACATTCACCTTGAACTTCATGTCGGGTGGCGGAGTGCTATTGGCGGTCTCCGTTGGCTGTTTTGCTTTCTCTCGCGCCTGTTGCTGCTGGGCCTTCTTCTGCGCTTCCAGTATTTGCTGCTTCATCTGCTGGAAGGTCATCACCGTATAACTTTTCTTGCGGTGATCGATGCTGGTGATGGTTTCCTTGTCGAGGTCGATGATCTCCGTGTTCAAGGAATTGATGTGCGCCATGCGATTGCCCTTCACCACCACGGTGGAAGTATTGGCGGCCAAGGCCTGCTTCGCGTCCTTGCTGAACGCGCCCGCAAACTTCATCATGCCTACCATCGCTCCGCCGGTTATTTTCGTCGTCTCCTCATATTTGAAGTCGGCAAAGGAAGACGTCGTCAGCAATAGGCAGAGACCTTGAGCGAGCCAGATTCGAGACTTCATGGAAACCTCCGTGGGTTTTCGGTGAGGATGGAACACAGTCTCTCCACTTTTGCCGAGGTGGCTCACAAGGCGAGCCACTCGCAGCGGAGAAACAGCATTTGTTTCTAGATTCAGCGTGAGCGTCGGAAGGATGTACAAAGACGTGACCGGAAAGAGAAGTATTCCAGAGTTGCAGTATGCGGAATAATCCCGCTGCTAGAACTTCCACCGACTGCCCGGTTCCGGACACCGGCGTACGATTGCGCACAGCCACCGGGTTCTCGCAAAAGTGCCGCGACTAGTAGATTCAATAGCTTACCCCTAGCCAACGGTGGCAGCGGAATTGCAATTTCCTTTTGTTACCTACGTCGGAGGCGCAATGCGAACACTGCTCCAGGACTTGCGGTACGGATTTCGGATGTTGGGCAAAAATCCCGGGTTCACCACGGTGGCGGTTCTAACGCTTGCCCTGGCTATCGGAGCCAATACCGCCATCTTCACCGTCATCGATGCGCTGGTGTTGAAGTCGCTTCCGGTGAATGACAGCGCCTCGCTGGTCATCCTCGGAGACCCGTCGCGCGTTCACTCCCGTTCCAGTGGTACCCCTTCGGTCGACATATTTTCGTACCCGCTTTACTAGGCCTTGACGGATAACAACGAGGTCTTCAGCAGCACCTTCGTATCCGGAGACATCCGTCGTCTGCGCATCTCGAGTGGAAGCGAAGGCAATCAGGATGAGTCCGGACGTGGACGCTTCGTTAGTGGGACATATTTTTCCGTGCTCGACGTGCAGCCCGCCATCGGACGCCTCTTCGGTAACGTGGAGAACGACCCTGCCCATCCCGCGCCGGTCGTGGTCATCAGCTACTCGTACTGGACGCGGAAATTCCAGCGTAATCCAAATGTCGTCGGCCAGACGCTGCGACTCAACAATTCTCCTATGACCATTATCGGCGTTACCGAGCCTCGCTTTGAGGGCGAAGTGCATGGCGAGTTGCAGGACATGTTCGTGCCCATGAGCATGCAGCCCACTCTTCTTCCTGGCAAGTCCTGGCTACAATCTCCCAACGTCTCCTGGTTGCAGGTCATGGGAAGGCTGAAACCGGGCATGACTCTGGAACAGGCGAAGGCGCGAATCAACGTCTTGTTCCTGCAGGCGGTCAACGGCCCTTATGGCGCGACTATCAATAACGACGACAGGAAATCCATCATCAGGGACCACGTGGAAGTGACTTCCGGAGCGCGTGGCTTTTCCCGCGCGCGCCCGCAATTCCAGGGACCCATGATGATCCTGATGGGCATCGTGGGACTGGTACTGCTCATCGCATGCACCAATGTTTCCAACATGCTGCTGGCGCGTTCGTCTGCCCGTCAGAAAGAGATTGCGCTGCGCCTAGCTATCGGCGCTTCTCCACGACGCATCGTGCGGCAGATGCTGACCGAAAGCGTCTTGCTCTCCCTCTGCGGCGGATTGATGGGACTGCTCGTTGCGCAAGCCGGAACAAGGCTTCTGCTGCGCTGGGCGAGTGAGCAGTTCGGCGCGATTTCGCTGGATACGGGTTTTGATTATCGCGTCCTTTTGTTCACGGGCGCGCTGTGCCTGCTGACCGGCGTTCTCTTCGGACTAGTGCCCGCTCTTCGCGCTCTGCGTACGGAACTCAACGCCTCCATGCAGTCAACCCGTATGTCTGCCGGCTTCGGGCGCGGACGCGTCTTCAGCGCCAGCAACCTACTGGTCGCTGGACAGATCGCCATCTCTCTGCTGGTGCTCTTTACCGCGGGATTGCTGGTTCGCAGCCTGCATAACCTGCAGACGCTCGACCTCGGATTCCCGCGGGAACGACTGGTCTTATTGCAGACCGACCCCATGTCTGCCGGGTACGATCCGTCGAAGCTGCCCGCACTCTCGGCGCAGATCATCGACTCCATACGTACTGTTCCCGGTGTAACCGCGGTGACTGCCAGCGAGAATGGATTATTCAGTGGCTCCGAATCCGGTGACGCGGTCAGCGTCGATGGCTATGTCCCCAACAGCGATGAGGACAGCCAGGTCGCACTCGATATGATCGGTCCCGCTTACTTCAGCAGCCTCAGAATTCCGGTCCTGCTCGGGCGTGAAATCTCCGACGCGGACACCGCGAGCGCGCCGCGCGTCGCCGTCATCAACGAGTCGATGGCGAAATTCTATTTCAAGGACGCCAACCCCATCGGACGCAAAGTCAAAATGACAGCGGAGGACTACAAGAACCTTCCGCCGTACGAGATAGTCGGCGTCACGCACGACGTAAAGGACCATAGCCTGCGCAAAAAAGTGGAGCGGCGAATGTACGTCTCCATGGCTCAGCCGCTCTGGCCGCAGTCGGCTCTCAATTTCGAGATCAAGACGGCTGGCGATCCCAGCTCCGTAATGGCCGCAGTGCGCGCGCGCGTCAAAGGCGTGGAC
>JBBRZF010000190.1:0-6303 GCA_038236965.1 Terriglobales bacterium
GATTTCCACTCGCACACGCCGGAACAGTCGTGCGACTCGCGGGCGAGCGCTGCTCCGTGAATCTCGGGATGGTCCCTCAAAATCTCATCGATGTACCACCCGTTGCCGGCCCAACCGAGTGTGTAGTCGCTCAAACTGGCGGCCATCCCGCGCTGTTTGCCTCTTTCAAGAACCACCCGAACAGGTCCCACCATGGGGCTGAAAACAGCGGCGGGTCGCTGGCGAACGTGAGTCCATATGATCGCCCGCCCTTGTCGCTGTGGGCGTAGTTCACCTGCAGCGCCGAGATGCCTTTGTTCTTCAGTTGATCCAACTGCCACGTCAGCCGCTCTTTGGTGAGCGGATCGCCCAGCCACCAATAGAAACCCACTTCGCCGTATCCCGGCGGCGGTGTGCGGAAGCCCGGCAGCATGTCGCGATCGGCCGCGCGGCTTGGGTAGCCGGGTGGCTGAGGCACCCCCATCAGTGTGCTACATGCGATGGCGCACAGCACTAAACGGTTCATGCCTACAAGCTTACTTTAAGACCCGGCCGGGCGCTGCCAACAGGTGCTGGAAACGCTCCTGCCGGAATTGTGCCCAGCGTAGCGCCGGCGCCGTCCTGAATCTTGGCCGCGTCCAAGACAATGAGACTTTGAGCCGCAGTCCCTCCGCCAAAGCGATCGGAATTCCCTGCGATCACTTTCCTGCCGTTATCTACCACTGCGACCGGCACCGGAGCTGCGCCAACCGGTACCATGCCGGCCCGCGCGTGCGCCGCATCGGACAGCAGTTTTGCAGTATCGAAGGCCAGCACGGAATTGCTGTTCCGCGCTGTAACGTAGATGAGGTCGCCGCGCGGAGAAATCGCCATACGGACCCCGGGATGCGCGCCGCCACCGACTGCGCCGGATTGGTGCTGGCGCGCGCCACGTCCACCACGATCACCGCGCCTTCGGGCCGGGTGAGTTCCGATTTGGCGGATGCTTGCCCTTCCGTACTGCAGGCCTTTGGCCAATTCCATTCGGTCAAAGCCACCTGGCTCGTGGTGTAAAGCCATTTGCCGTCCAAGGAAAACGTAAGGGCAATCGGGGCGTTCCCTACCGGGATCTTTCCGATGATGGCGTCGGCCTTGTACCCGTTCCTGCGTGCGCGCTCCAGGTCGATGACGGTAATCGACCGCGCCCGCTCTTCGCCCACGAAGAGCAGCTTATCGTCGGCCGTGACGTTGGCGTAAATGCTCCCCACATTCGGCCCGTCGCTGAACGATCCAAGCACCGGGTCCGCGGCGCTTTCGGTCATCCGCCGCACATTAAGGAAAATCACTTCGTCAATAGCCGCCGCAATGAGCAGCTTTCCATCGTGCGTCAAGGCAATACCCGCGGGTGGGGATTTGAGCGGCACGACTCGCGACAACTCGATACGTCCTCCACCCCGCTTCAGGACTGCAATGCCCGCGTTATTTGCGGCAGCGCCGTCACCCATGAGCGAGACGAAAACCCAGCAGCCGTCCCGTGACGGCTTGATGGCGAATGGATGCGAGGGGAGCGCGATCGTCACCGATGACGACGCGTTGTCAACATTGCACCCAGCCGGCTGAGCCTGTGCCGCCAGCGCAAACATGGCCGTAAGTGCTTATCCATTCTTAAAGCTTCGGGCCATTTGGTCAAGATTCTTTCAGTGTACTATGCGCATCGGACCATGCGGGACTCGTGAGCGAAGCGGAGTTCTATGTATGATAGTGGCTTGTCGCAATCGAAGCGCAACTCTGGAGTCTTCTATGGCTAGTACATAGTCGGCGCAACGTTTTTCACCTTGCTTCTGACCGTCGGTGTGCCGTTCTACGGCATGCCCTTCTTCTACGATTATTTCATTCGTGAATTCGGATGGAGCCGCGGTCAGACGGCCGGCGGCATCGCTCTCGCGACCTTGCTTGTACAGCCCATCGGAGGTCTGCTGGTGCATCGCTTCAGTCCCAGGAAACTCATTCTGTGCGGAGGCGCAATGTTGTTCGTCTCGATGTGGCTGTTCAGTGTCGGGACTGGCAGTCTGCCGCTCTACTACGCCGCATGGTGCGTGTTCATGGTCGGCTACATCTGCGCCGGCCCGATTCCGCATCAGGTGATTTTGAGCCAGTGGTTCCGCCGCAACCGCGGGCTGGCAATCGGGCTTGCTTATCTCGGACTCGGACTCGGCGGTGCGATCTCACAGAAGTTCGTGGCCTTGCCATTGATCCTGCGCTTCGGGTGGAGATCGGCACTGGTGGCCATCGGCGCTTCCATGATCCTGCTGGTGCCGGTGCTGCTCTTTATTGTGCGTGACCGTCCTTCGGAGAAGGGCCTGTTTCCCGATGCGGATTCCGCGCCAGAGCGCGATCCACCACCGCCCACCGAATTCCGCGACATCCTGAAGAACCGTGCGTTCTGGTTGCTGACGGCAGGCAGTTGCGCCAGCATTGGAGCGATCGGCTCCATCAATCAGCACATGAAACTGTTGTTCCTGGACGCCGGATTGACACAGGCCACAGTCGCAGACACTACATTCGCGATTCTGATATCGAGCCTTGCCGGCCGCGTGATCATGGGCTGGCTGGCGGATCGCCTAAGCAAGAAAGCGGTAATGATCGCTGCTTTCCTGTTCGTGGCCACTCCCATCCCGCTGCTGTTTTTTATCGCCCAGCCCGGGATGCCGATGATATTTGCGATTCCGTTCGGTTTTGGATTGGGCGCCGACTACATGCTGATCCCGTTGATGGCGGCCGAGGTATTCGGAGTCAATTCGCTGGCCCGCGTGATGGGCATCGTTCTTCCGGCGGACTCCATCGGGCAGACCTGTTTTCCGTTCCTCCTCGGCATCCTGCATGACTACTCTCACAACTACACCTCCGGTCTGCTGGTTGTCATCTCGCTCGGTTTTGGCGGTGCACTGGCGATCGCGATGCTGCCCTCACCACGAAACCAAATCGGGTGAGTACTTGATGTTCGAAATCACCTGACTGGCAGGCGCTTGTCCGTTCCATAAATCGTCAGCAGCGGATGCTTCACGTACGCGCGGTATTCGTAGATGCCCTCTGGATTCAGGTTTGGTATTTTCAGCGTGAAATCGCCCGGCGCGCTGAGCGTTGTGGTTGGACCTTCCTGCCAGGGAATCGATCGGTCGCTCGCGTCCAATCCGACGATGCTGCGAAACTGAAACCCAACTTCCAGCGACTGGGCCTTCCCCAAATCGTGAAGCTTGCCGGTAAGGGTCGCAGTTCTGGTGGCGCGGTCGAGTCGGCCGCTCACTGTCTCCAGTTTTGGCGGCGTAAATGCGGGTTTGACGTTAGTGATTTTCAGCACGATCGGGTTCGGCCATTTGCTGTTGTCCTGAAGCCGGTGCGTGAACATGGCGCGAAGGTGCAGCCCGTCGGCCTCCTGCTTTAATGTGGGCTGAGGATTCACATCGGCCCGGTATTCCAGCACGCGCCCGTTTTGCCCCAACACGCTTATCTTGGATTGTGGCGTCGCCTGCACGCTCTTCAGCACGAAGTCGCGCCACTGCCCGCGCACCCACCGCGGCTGTTGCTTCACGATGGCGTAGACCGTGTCTTCATTCTTCGCTTTCGTGAACCAGATGTTCTGTTCGTTGGTGAGCACCCAAGGGCGCACGTTGTAAATGCACTCCTGGTTGACTTGCATCCACAGCGCCACTTCGCGAAGCCGCTCCTCCTGTTCGATGGGCAGTTCGCCGTCGGGCTTCGGTCCGATATTCAGAAGCAGATTTCCTCCCTTGGCACGCGTCTCCACCAGGATGTCGATTACCTGTCCGCCGGTTTTGTATACCTCGTTTTGCGGCTGGTATTGCCACGCAGTACCCATGGTGAAGTTGGCCTCCCATGCGCCTTCGAGCGGAACGCCGGGCACATAGAGTTCGGGAGTTTGAATCGCCCCGCGCGTCACGATCGTATTCGGCTGCATCTTCCATGCGAGATCGCGCAGTTGTTCCGGCTCGCCGTCGAAGAACACAATGTCGATCGGCCCATAGTTCCCCATCAACTCGCGGATCTGGGCCAGGTCGAGTTTCATCAGGCCTGGATTGTTGCGCGGCTGCACGGCCGGAATGCCGCGCTGAACGTCGATCTTGTTCTTCCACAGCCACCAGAAATCGTCCGGCGAAAAATAGATGCCAGGCGCGATGCCCTGCGCGCGGAAAGCGTCGAGAATGCCCCGCGTCAGGTCGTGCTTGTACGGTGTGTGCATGACGCCGAAGTCGTTGGTCTTGGTGTCCCACATGGTGAATCCGGAATGGTGCTTGGTCGTGAAGACGACGTATTTGATGCCCGCCAACTTCGCCAGAGCGGCCCAGTCCTTGGGATCGAACTTGCGCGGATTGAAGGTCTTCGGCAGGTCCTCGAAGAAGCGATTCGTGTAGTCTTCGTCAGCCCCGGCGAGCGAATGCGAAATCACCACGCCGGTCTGGCTGTCGACGGACCAGTGAATGAACATTCCGAATCCCTGGTCGCGGAACCACTCCAGGCGTTCGGCTTTGTTCAAGGAACCGGGCGGCATTTCTCGCTGGGCCGGCAGCAGGGCACTGAAGAGGAGGAAAGAAATAGTAAGGCGTAGCATGATTATGCCCATTATATAGGGGAAGGCAGCGCTGCTCCGCTGATGTAGGATAAAACCCACGTTGCGACTCTTCCTTCTCTTTCGCTCCCACGATCCTTGCTGCGCAGTCCATCTCAACAAACACCGATGTTCTCGGCGCAGAGCGGATCTTTGATGCTTGGATGAGTTCACAGATCGCCTACCGTGATCTGCCTGGCGTTGCAATCGGAGTCGTCTCCAAGCAACAGCTTGTTTGGGCCAAGGGCTTCGGATTTGCCGACATCGACAAGCATCTGCCAATGACAGCTACCACTACTTTTCGAATGGCTTCGCATAGCAAGTTGTTCACCGCTACCGCCATCATGCACCTCCGTGATCAAGGCAAAGTCAGGCTCGACCATCCATTGTCCAGGTATCTGCCGTGGTTCAAGGTCAAGCATGCCGAACCGGACGACCCGCCGATTACGATCGAAGAACTCCTGACACACAGTTCAGGACTATCTCGCGAAGCCGGCTCACATTGGTCGGACTTTAAGTTTCCGGATTCAACTGAAGTCCGCGCCTACGTTGAGCAGTCACAGGCGATCTACTCGGAGACGACAACGTGACCTGGATGTTGCGCACGAAGGATATCGAGGGAAGTTTCTCGCGCAGCCAGAGTCCGAATCCTTTCATCTTGAAAAGAATGGGAGATAGAGTCGAGGGAGAGGTGAACGATAAGCATGCCGCCGAAAGTGGCCGCAGCGTTACATACGATATTGTGATAGACTTTTTCGCCCCGATCGAGACGAAAGCGCCTGAAATCAAACCGACCGCTGCGGATGCCGAGGCAGCCAAGAAACATCCGGCCGTGATCGCACATCTCCAGCTTCAGGATGCAATCCGGAAAGGCGACTGGGCGAAGATTCGATCCATGGCGCCGTCCGAGGCGCGTGAGCACGTGGATGCGCCCAATTTCGCTGAAATGCTGAAACTGCTGCAGGCGATGCAGGAGCAGGACATTTATATCCTCAAGGCGGTCACGAATGGCGCTGAGAAACCATCCAGGTGGAGGGCAAATTGGCAGACCGCGCGGCCCGCGAAGGCGAAGTGGCCATGAAACTGGAAAACGGAAATTGGATCATGCAAAACGAAAAGTGGCGCGGCAAGCAGGCTTTCCTTCGCGATCAGCGATTCGCTGGCGAGAGGATCTCGAGCTTGGGAAAATACGTGAGGAAGCGGGCTGCGTCGCGCGTGAGCAATGCCAATCGTGAGATCGCGGCATGAGCGCCAATGTAGAAATCAGGCAGAGGAGAGGTTCGCACTCCCCCGCTTCGGCGGTATTGCAGAAAGCTCTTTCCCGCCAGAAATCCTGCCTCCCGGGGAAGCGGTTCGCGTTGATACAACGTCGCGGGAAGCACCGCATCCAGGGCTTCGATTGTACTGTATCTGATGGATACTTCCGAGTAGATAATGGGGTTCACGATCAAGGTCGCGCACTCGGCGGTTTCGGCGAGCGCCATAGCCGACCAATCCCCCCAATGCGGATCGTCTTTAGCGACATCAAGCAGGACGTTGCTGTCTACCAGGACACCGACGCAGGCCTTGAGGAGGAACTCCAGATTGGGGAACAGTTGTTTCATTTTCGGCGTTTGCCTGCGCGAGGTTCTTCCCGGGTAAGGGCCAGGATTTCATCGGTGCTCATGCGGATATCCCCAGTGCCGCGAAGAACCTCGATCGCCAGTCGTCCGCGAACTCCC
>JBBRZF010000191.1:0-6239 GCA_038236965.1 Terriglobales bacterium
ATGGCCTTCGGCGATGATCTGGTTCAACTGGCTTGGGCCGGCAGCGGCGGTGATTCCCCGCTGCCCTGTCGCCTGCAACAGGACGTCAAGATGGTCGGCAGAGATGGTTACGCCAGACCCTTTAGCGGTGACTCCGCCCGAATACCGCGCCCGACGATTGGCATCCACATATTCGAGGCGCACGGCGGTGACGACGACGGGAGTGCTCTTGCCGGATTTATCGGCCTGCACGAAGACGCTGGAAACGGGTTGCTGCGCGCTGCCCATGGCGACCACTCCGCGATGAGTGCGGTCGAATTCGATGGTCGGCGCTTCAATGATGTTGGAGCCCTGCCAGAGACGTGCGCCTCCGGTGTACCTGGCGACTCCGGTTGTGCGCTGCACGGTGACGGATTTCGCGGTCACGTGAACCGGGTCGGATGTTGCCAGCAACGCGCCATTCGGTTCCTGCTTGAGTTCACTGTAAGTCGTCTTGACTTCGCTGTCAGCAATGGCGTCGCCCGTTCGCCGATTGATGCGGACACGTTGCGCCGTCAGCGTAAGTCCGCCATCCTGCACGCGGGGCGAACCGGTGAGCGCGAAGGTCTCCTCCACTGGCGAATAGCGGGCATTGTCGGCCGTGGCGATTCGACCTGTCGCCGGACCTTTGGCGTTGGCGGCGGCAGGTTCGTTGTAATGGAAATCACCTTGCTGAATTATTTCGGCAATCTGCCCGGTCGCGCCAAACTTTACGTCGAGCGAACGGCTGGTGGTGGTGCGGTCTGGCTGTCCGGGAGAGTTGGAAACCACGCGCGCATTGGGCTCTCCGTGCAAGCTGTTCAGACGATTGTGGTCGAAGCCGGCGTGGAATTTTCCGGCAGTTACGATGGTGCTGTCGCGTTTGCCGCCCGCTGCGCCCAGCGAGATGCGTGCCGCTCCGCTGGTCTCGGCGGCTTCGATGATTTTGCCGTTGCGAATACTGATGTCCAGCGCGTCGCTGGCGATCTCTACCGGCTGACCTTTGTTGTTTGCCGGCTGCTGCTGCAGATGGACGTCGCCGGAAGCGTGAATCTTGTCGAGATGATTTTGTGCGGCGAAGTCGAGCGCGATCTTCCTGGCCGTGCCGTTCACCGCGTTGTCGCCTGTCCCCTGGAATTGCACTCCTCCTGAAAACACGGCGGAGCGGAGGAAGTTCTTCTGCCCCATGTTCACGTCGGCGCGGGGAGCGCGAAGGCTCACCGGATTGTCCGAGCGATCATTCATGCGCACGTCGCCGGTTGCGATCACGTGGTCGATGTTGTTGTCGTCGCGCAGCATCACCGCCAGGTGATTGGCATCGATCTCCCGCGATGTCTGGGTAATCTTCGCGCCTTCCAGAACGATCTGGCGAGGTTCCTTCACCATCAGCCCGCTATGCGCTTCCACGGTGCTGGCTTGCTCTCCCGTGCTGGTGATGCGCACTTCGGACTTAAGGGCGAGCTGATTCGCGTGGGCATCATAGGTAGCGCCCTTGGCGTGTCCGCTGGCCTGCGGGATACGGAACTCGATGTCTTCGTCGGTTCGGGCGATACCCGTTTTCTGGTTGAAGACCAATCCGCTGGTCCTAAGGTGTATGGGATTCTTGAGGTCCTCGGGCGGCTTCTGGTCGGGAGTTTGCGCGCCCTCGGAATTCGCTTCCAGGTCGATGTGTACTTCGCCCTTGGCCGAGACTTCTCCGGTCTTGGGGTCGTACTGGAAATCGGAACCGTAGATCTGGTCGAAGCGATCCGACTTGCGTCCGTAAAGGATGATGGAAACATCGCGCAACTCGGCGCGTCCGCCTTTTTCACCTTCTTTATATTGGACGGCCTTGGAGGCCTTGACGGTGAACAGCGTTCGCCCGCCTTCCGATTTCGAAAGCGAGAATCCTTCCGTGCTCTGCTGTATCTCAATGCCGAGTTTCTTGGGCAGGTTCTTGACCGCGCGACGGACTTCGTAGCGCGCATAGAAATAGAAGCCCACAACCACCGAAACAAGCAGGATGGCCAGAATGGCGAACCACGTCCGCAGCCGGGAGATGTTGATTGCCATGAAGTTTGATTCTACGACATAGAACCAAGATCAAGAGATTGAACCACAAAGGACACAAAGTATCACGAAGGTACCGGGAGGAAAATCAAGGTAAGCGTCGCCGGATATTGACTGTAACGAATAGAGCCGTCCAGAACTCGAAAGGCGCAGGGATTGATGTCCTTTGTGCGCCTTTGTGTCCTTTGCGTCCTTTGCGTCCTTTTTGGTGCAAGGGTGTCCCGCTAGCTGTACTCCCACTTGCGCGCGAAGCGGCGCGCAACGGCAAAGAAAATCATCGTCGCCGAGGCCAGTACCAGCACTTGCGGCCAGAGATGCGAGATGGGTTCTTCGCGCCAGAAGACCTTGAGGAATCCGTCCAAGGCCCAGGCGTTGAAGGTGATGAGGCCGACCTTTTGCAGCGTAGCCGACATGGGAATGTTGGTCTTCAAAGTAGAGCTGCTCCAGCATCTGCTGGGTTTCTACACGCGAGGCCGCGGCCAGCATCAATCCGAAGGCCGAGGCGCGCGCGCAACAGAGCGCGCTGGCCACGCTCATCATCCTCATCATGTCGGCGTGGCGCGCCGCCTCCACCCGAAGCGTTCCTCTGGCTTCAATCCCGCAAAGCCAAAGTGTCCGACGCAACCGCGCAATTCACCATCACCGAACCGGCGCGCGAAGTCGCGGAAATCCTCGGCGCAAAAGTCACCAGTAATTCGCGGCTGCTGCCGAAAGAAGCGCGCACCAGTTCTTCCGCGCTGTCGTTGGCGATGACGCGCCCGTGATCGATGATGGCGATGCGGTCGCACAGGCGCTCCGCCTCTTCCATGTAATGCGTGGTGTAGATCATCGACATGCCCTGCGAGCGAAGTCCGGCGATCATGTCGTAGATACGTTCGCGCGATTGCGGATCGACGCCGACGGTGGGCTCGTCCATCAGGACGATCTGCGGATGATGAATCAACCCGGCGGCCATGTTGAGGCGTCGCTTCATGCCGCCGGAAAGCTTGCCGACTGGCTCTTTGCGACGCTCGTTGAGCGCTGCCCAATCGAGACACCAATCGATTCCCTCGCGCAGCTTTGCTCCGCGCAGCCCGAGGAATTGCCCAAACGTGGAGAGATTTTCTTCCGGCGTGAGTTTGGGATAAAGCGCGAGGTCCTGCGGTACATATCCGAGCGCGACGCGTGCCTCTTCCGACCCGGCCTTGGCGCCATTGATGCTCACGGAGCCGGAGCCGAGACGCACGCGTCCGACGAGACTGCGCAGCAGCGTTGATTTTCCCGCGCCGTTGGGCCCGAGTAGTCCGAGAAATTCTCCGCGACGGAGTTCCAGCGAGACTCCGGCAAGCGCCTGCGTCTCACCAAATCTCTTGACGGCCTGCTCCACCGCTATCGCGGGACGCGCCTCCGCCTCCGCTTGCTCAAGTTGCCTGGTTGGAGTGTTCACGGATCTCCTAAAACTTTCAGGATTTCGAGTCGCGATTCTACACCGCTGCTATGAGACGAAGCTACGAAAGGAAAGTGAGGAAAGTTCCTGCAGAATCGCTATTTGCTTTTCAGAATCAATGTGCCGGCAACCATGTCGTGCAACGCCTGGCGGCGTTTGCTGAAGGCTGCGATGAAGAATCCGACGAAGAGCGCGAAGGTGGAAAGGAATTTGGCGAAGTATCGTCCGGTAGCCTGACCGAAGGAAATGCGTTCGCCGAACAGGTTCGTCACCTTCAGGCCCATCCAGTATTTGCCGAGCGTCGCCTGTCGCGACCCGCTGTTCATCCGCGCGTTATAGACCCAGTCGGAAACCGCGAAGAAGATAACGGCCGTCATGCCAGCCAGAAAACGCGCGTCTTCCCTATCGATGACCTGCCATCCGGCCAAGGTCTCCAGTATCCAGGTGAAGGCCAGCCAGCACGGCGCATACATAAGGAGAACGATGCCGATATCGATACCGCAAGCCACGAATCTTCGCCAAAGCGAGCCAAACTCCATCTTTGGCATGGGACGCACAACGGCACCCACGTGCGCTCCGAGCACGATTCCGCAAAGGTGGCAGAACTGCGCCTCCTCCAACACTTCGTGACCGCAATGTGGACATGCGAGGGTCAAGGCAACAGACATGGGGCGGGTGAATAGTAAACGTCTATGGGCAACAGTGTAAAGCAGAAGGATGGAACGTTTGCAACCAAACAGCAGTTGCCAGTCTCCAGAGGGGGAGTGCTCTCAACCGGAAACTGGCAACTGGGAACTGGCAACTTGAGAATTCTTACTCCGACGACGCGCAGGTGCAGGCTTCGCCACACTGGCAGGGCGCCTGGCAATCGCACTGGATTTCGCAGACGGTGGATTCCGGGGTGGCAGCGGTGGCGGAGGGCGCGGCGGCGCAACAGGGTGCTTGAGAGTTGTTCATTTGTTTCTCCTTCAATATGGCTGACGGGCTACTGCGCGAAACATTACAGTCGGGGCGAAAATAGTTCAGCGCCAGTTCGACGAGGCTCATCTTTAAGAAGTGTGGAAAACATAGAGCAGACTCCAGAGCATATCTCCGGCGAAGCCTTGCAGCGGTTGCTGGCCGACCGCCGACAGTTCATCTCATTCGTCGAACGCCGCGTGAACTCCCGCGAGATGGCCGAAGACATCGTGCAGACGGCGTTCGTAAAGAGCATCGAACGCGGCAAAACATTGCGCGATAACGAAAGCGCGGTGGCCTGGTTCTATCGCATGCTGCGCAATGCCGTCATCGACCACTACCGCCACAACGAGGTCCACTCCCGCGCCATGGAAGAGTGGGTGAAGGAATTGGAGTCGCAAGAGATTCCCAGCCCAGACACGCGCAATGAAGTCTGCGCCTGCATCATGCGATTGATGAAAGAACTGAAACCGGAATACCGCGATGCCCTGCAAAAGGTGGATGTGGAGGAAGAAGCGGTCAGCGAGTTTGCGAAGGCCGCAAGCATCTCCGCAAACAATGCGGCAGTGCGCGTCCATCGCGCGCGCGAGGCCCTGCGCAAACAGGTGAAGGTTACGTGCGGAACCTGCGCGGAACACGGGTGCGTGGATTGCCGCTGTGGGTAAACCCACGTTGCGACCACAGAGAGTGTTCCGCAGCACCCTGCTTCGGCAGCGGCTTCGGAACTTTTGAGCCTCTATTCACTTCTCAGCGCAATGCTTGGCTCCGCGCGCGTCGCTCGGATGGCTGGGATCAGGCTCGCGCAAATTGCCACGGCTACGAAGACTAGCGGGATGGCCGTGAAGGTTACGACGTCTTTGGTGGAGACTCCGAAGAGCAGGCTGGCGAGCAGGTGAGCGCCTAGCCAGGCGCAGAACATTCCTATGGCCAGGCCGAGGCCGACCAATTTCATTCCGTGTCGCAAGACCAAGGCGAGCACGTCGCTACGCTGCGCGCCCAAGGCCATGCGTATGCCGAGTTCCTGCCAGCGCAAGGTGACGAGATAAGACAGCAATCCGTAGATTCCGATGGCGGCGAGCAAGAGCGCGACTGCCGCGAAGATGCTGAGCAAAACGAAGTTGAAGCGAGGTTGCGACGTTGAACTTTGCAACAACTGGTCCATGGTCACCACGTCGTAGACAGGCTGCGTCGGATCGATGGCTAACACTTCGCGCCTGACGGCGGTGGCGAGGGATTGCGGATCGGAGTCTGTGCGCACCACGATGTTCATGTCGCGAGAGTCGCTTTGAGTCTGCGGGAAATAAACTTCTTCGCGCCCTTCTACATCGAGCGAATCGTGTTTCACGTGGGCGACTTGGCCGACGATGGTGCGCCACTTGATATCGGCTGCAGTCATGGCGCGTCCGGCGTTGATGGCGATTCGCTTCCCTACCGGACTTTTTCCGGGCCAGAAGCGATTTGCGAAATCGGAGTCAACGAGTGCGACCAGCGGCGCATCGGCGGAGTCGGCGTCGGTGAATGTGCGTCCGGCGACGAGCGGGATCTGCAAGGTCGCGAAATATCCGGACGTGACTTTGCGACGGCTGGCCTCGATGTAGGGGAGTCCGGTTTTAGGCTGATGCGTAGGCGCGGAGACAGAAGTATCTTCGATCATGACGGAGCCCGAAGAATGTATGCCGGACATGGGCATCTCGCTGATGGCTCCGGCGGATTTTACTCCGGGCAATCGCGCGATGCGACGGGTGGCTTCGTCGTAGAAGGCGCTGACGGGCTGTCCATCTTTGTAGCGCGTGTCGGGCAGCGAGAGTCG
>JBBRZF010000192.1:0-6192 GCA_038236965.1 Terriglobales bacterium
GGCGACGATGGCCAGAACCGCGACCTTGAAGACGTCTGCCAAACCCCAGACCGGGAAGCGCTCGGAGACGCCGGCGAGCTGGGTGGTTCCGGCGAGCTCCGAAGGTGGTTCGGGAACCATGGCGCGCTCGCTTCCGCCAAATGGGTTTTCTTGGGTCACTTCAGCATTGTACTGGAGGAGCAACCTACCCTCCCCCTGTTTTTGATCGGAGCTTAAATACTTGTTTTCAATAGTTTAGCGGGAATGTGTCCGTAAAATCCTGATAACATTGGAGTTAAATGTCAAAATATTGAAAACAAGGTACTTGGAGCTAGGTATTGCAAAAGCGAACCGCAACGGCAGAACCTTTCCGTCAAAATTGAGCGCATAGAAAAGGCCGCGCTCTGGGAGGGCGCGGCCTTTCCTTAGTCTCTGTATCTAGTATGACAGATTGGAGGGGGTCAACTGGACATCGGAGGCGAAACTTTATTTGTCGCCTTTTGTGTGACTTACGTGGTTTGGAAAGGTCGGAGGGCCTTGACAAGGTTTCAACCGGAACCCATGATCGGCGCAAAATGGCGAATAACGTATAGTCGTTTACCGGAGCATCCTTTGGAAGTTCACCTTATCGACGGCACTTACGAACTGTTTCGCCACTACTACGCGCTGCCTCCTGCGCGCGATGTCGATGGACACGAAGTTGCTGCCGTTAGAGGCGTCGTCGCGTCCGTGCTCGGCATGATCACCGCTGGTGCGACGCACATCGCCGTGGCGACCGACCACGTGATCGAGTCATTCAGAAATGACCTCTGGCCCGGATATAAACGAGCGCAGGCGTTGACCCAATTCTGCTCGACCAGTTTCCGCTGCTGGAAGAAGCGATGTCCGCGCTTGGAATCGTCGTGTTCCCGATGGTGGAGTATGAGGCGGACGACGCGCTGGGTTCCGCCGCCGTTGCTGCCGCCCGCGACACGCGCGTGGAACGCGTGCTGATCTGCACACCGGACAAAGACCTCGCACAATGCGTGCAAGGGAAGCGCATCGTCCAGTTGAATCGGCGCACGAACGAGATAACGGATGAAGCGGGAGTGGTCGCGAAGTTCGGCGTTCCTCCAGCGTCGATCCCCGATTACCTGGCGCTGGTCGGCGACTCCGCCGATGGATATCCCGGGTTGAAGGGTTGGGGCGCGAAGTCAACGGCCGCCGTGCTGGCGAAGTTTAAGAAGCTGGAAGACATTCCGGATGACCATCGCGAATGGGGCGTGATAGTAACCAGCGCGATGGCCCTGGGCACCACGCTGCACAACGACCGCAAGATGGCCATGCTGTTTCGAACGCTGGCGACGCTGCGCACCGACCTCCCGCTCTTCAAATCCGTCGATGAGTTGAAATGGAAGGGGCCTGCACCGGCCTTCGCGGCGTTGGCGGCGAGGCTGGATGGAGCGGCGAAACGCGGTGGGTTGGCGAAGAGTGCGGAGAAGTTGAGTCGGTAAAAGATTTCACCACGAAGACACGAAGACACGAAGAAAACCTAAGTCGGGCGGAAACCTCTGTCAGGAGATGGTGATGCGGGTCGGATTCTCTCCTAGTCATTGGCTGGCAACACCCACATATGCCAACGGCACCAAGACATGCCGACGTCGGGCTAATGTGGGGGACCAAGCTGAACAGATTTACGGAATGCCGGATTTTAGGATTTACGGATTGAAGGTCAAGACCGTAAGTGGTGCGGTGGTGCGGGTCGGATTCTCTCCTAGTCATTGGCGAGCAAGACGAGCTTCGCTCGTCCGCCACGGACGGAGGCGTCCGGGCCCACGCGAGCAAGAGCAAAGGCGAGCGGCACAAGACATGCCAACGTCAGGCAAATGTGGGCACCAAAACTCACTATGACAATCTGGGAGCAGAATGCCTTTGACTTTCAGATTGCCCGATTCGCACTTACCCGATTCGCATTGTTCTACTTCAGCACTTCGGACAGGGCTTGGCCGGTGTAGCTTTTCTTCACCTTCGCTACTTGTTCGGGGGTGCCTTGGGCAACTATGCGTCCGCCTTCTTCGCCGCCATCGGGGCCGAGGTCGATGACCCAATCGGCGTTGCGGATGACGTCGAGATTGTGCTCGATGATGATGATGGAATTTCCGAGATCAGTGAGGCGATGCAGCACGTCGAGCAGCTTGTTCACGTCTTCGAAGTGAAGTCCGGTGGTCGGTTCGTCGAGTAGATAAAGAGTTCGTCCGGTCTGTCGCTTGCTGAGTTCGCGGGCGAGTTTGATGCGCTGCGCTTCGCCCCCTGAGAGCGTTACCGACGATTGGCCCAGATGTATGTAGCCGAGGCCGACATCGACCAGCGTCTGCAACTTCTGGCGCACTTGCGGAATGGGTTCCAGAATGACCAGCGCTTCGCTGATAGGCGAATCGAGCAGGTCGGCGATGGAGTAGCCCTTGTACTTGACGGCCAGCGTCTCGTGGTTGTAGCGCTTTCCGCCGCAGACCTCGCAGAGCACGTAAACGTCGGGCAGGAAGTTCATCTCGATGCGGCGTTCGCCTTCACCCTGGCAGGCTTCGCACCGTCCGCCGGAGACGTTGAAGCTGAAGCGTCCCACTTTGTATCCGCGTTCGCGCGACTCGGGGAGCATGGCGTAGAGTTCGCGCACCTGCGTGAACATGCCAGTGTAGGTTGCGGGATTGGAGCGCGGGGTGCGTCCGATGGGCGACTGGTCGATGCGCACGACCTTGTCGATATTTTCGATTCCGGTGATGGTCTTGTGCGCGCCGGGTTCCTCGCGCGAACGATAAAGTTGCTTGGCCATCGCGCGATAGAGGATGTCGTTGACCAGCGTCGATTTGCCTGAGCCGGAGACGCCGGTCACGACGGTCATGACGCCGAGAGGAAACCTTACGTCCACGCTGCGAAGATTATTTTCGTGCGCGCCGAGGATGGTCAGCGCCTGTCCGTTTGACTGACGCCGCGCGTGTCGGATGGGAATCTTGCGCTTACCGGAAATGTATTGTCCGGTGAGCGAATTCGGTTCATCGGCGATCTGCTGCGGCGTTCCGGCGGCGACGAGCGCTCCGCCATTCTTGCCAGCGCCGGGGCCGAGGTCGATGACGTAATCGGCGCGTCGGATGGTTTCCTCATCGTGCTCGACGACTAGCACGGTGTTTCCAAGTTCGCGCAACGCCTCCAACGCCTGTAGCAAGCGGGCGTTGTCACGATGATGCAATCCGATGGAAGGCTCGTCGAGCACGTAAAGCACGCCGCGAAGTTTGCTGCCAATCTGCGTCGCCAGACGTATGCGTTGGCCTTCGCCGCCGCTCAAGGTCGCAGCGGAACGGTCAAGCGAGATGTATCCGAGCCCGACGTCGAAGAGGAATTTCAGGCGCTCGGCAACTTCGCGCACGATGCGTCCCGCGATTTTTTCTTCGCGTCCGCTGAGCTTGATCTTGTTGATGGCCTCGACGGAGCGCGATACGGGGAGCGCGGTGAAATCGGCGATGGACATTCCGTTGACCTTGACGGCGAGGCTCTCCGCGCGCAAACGCTGGCCGTGGCAGACGGGGCAGGGAGTGGCGGACATGTAGTTCATCATCCACTCGCGATAGCTGTCGCTGGTGCTCTCCTCGGCTTGCTGCTTGAGGTAGGCGACGATGCCGCGGAATCCGCCCTTGCGCTCGGACTTCGTCGCCGGGCCGTAGAGAAGCAATTGCTGTGTGGCGGGCTTGAGCTGCTCGAAGGGCGTCGAGAGATCGAACTTGTAATCTTCCGCCGCCATCTTGAGAACGTGTTGCAGATAGGCAGAGCCGGAGCCGGGGCCGAGGCCGCCATCGAGCAGCGGCTTCGACCAATCGATGATGAGTTTTGCGGGATCGAAATCGTATTTCGAGCCGAGTCCGTTGCACTCCTGGCAGGCGCCATACATGCTGTTGAAGCTGAAGGAGCGCGGCTCCATCTGGGGCACGTTGATGCCGCAATCGGGGCAGGCCAGCTTGGCGGAGAACATGTACTCTTCGCCGCCGACGATGGAGACCTGCACCAATCCGTCGCCGAGTTTCATCGCCGTTTCTGCGGAGCTGGCAAGACGGCGCTCGATGCCGGGCTTGACCAGTAGTCGGTCGATGACGACTTCGATGGTGTGATTCTTGCGCTTGTCGAGTTTGAAATCCTCTTCGATGTTGCGCAGTTCGCCGTCAATGCGTGCGCGGGTGAATCCCTGGTGGGAGAGTTTTTCGAGCTCCTTTTTGAATTCACCTTTGCGTCCGCGCACCATGGGCGCGAGCAGCATGACGCGCTCGTCGGCCTTGAGGTCGAGCACGCGGGCGACGATCTGCTCGACGGATTGCCGGGTGATCGCTTTACCGCATTGCGGGCAATGCGGGATTCCGATGGAGGAATATAGCAGGCGCAAATAATCGTAAATCTCGGTGATTGTTCCTACTGTGGAGCGGGGACTGCGGGAGGTAGTCTTCTGTTCGATGGAGATCGCCGGACTTAGTCCGTCGATGGAGTCCACGTCGGGACGCTCCATCTGGTCGAGGAATTGGCGCGCATAGGCGGAGAGAGTTTCCACGTATCGGCGCTGGCCCTCGGCGTAAATGGTATCGAAGGCAAGCGAAGACTTGCCTGATCCGCTCAAGCCGGTGATAACCGTCAGGGTGTTGCGCGGAATCTCGACATCGATGTTCTTTAAATTATGCTGGCGCGCTCCGCGCACCGAGATTTTGGTGATGGCCATTGGTGTTCTGAGTGTTTTCCTGCGTGCCATGGTCGAGCCTGTATGGTGAAGAACAGCGCCAGACAAGGCTTTCTACGGTTTGTGACCAAAAGCCGGTCCTGCACTGTCCGACCGTACAGACGGGAACAAGTCCTTCGTACCGTGGACGGGGCCCCTGGTTGTGTCAGAGAGTGATGGAGATAACTCGACACAGGTATCTTAGTTGGCAATAGCGGCGAGCGTCAAACAAGCGCATAAATACTGAGTGCGGCGCTGGTGCGAGCCGAAAGACAGCAGCAGACCGGAAGAAAGTTAGTTGCTGAATCTTTGCCGTGCCGAGTGAGAGCATCCAAGAAGGTGAGATAGAAAATGAATATTCTACTAATGTCGGTAACTCTGATCGCAACCATCGTGCTGGCGATGGCGTTCGGCATTGCCGGCGGCTACTACGCCATTGTGGGGATACTCTACTCGCTGAATCGCAATACCAGGCCCGCCGCCGTTCTGGTCCCCAATACCGGATCGACAGGCGACTGAGTCTTCGACTTCGCATTGAAAAGGCCGCCTACTTAATTGGCGGCCTTTCTTATTTTGCGAAGAGTTTCTGCTTGCAGCTACTTGATATCTTTCATCGCCAGCAGGGTGCCGTAATCCTGTCCGCTGGGGGCGACGGCGCGAGCCACTACGCCGTCGAAGGCTTCGCGGAATTCGGGATAGCGGGTCACAAGGGCCTTCATGATGGCCATATTGTCCTGAAAGGCTTTGGTCGTGTCAGAGATGTCGGGCGTCTGATATTTCACTACCAGATTGAGCTTGCCCTCGGTGACCGCCGAGAAGGTGGAAGTCAGTTGCCAGTTGCGTCCGTCGGGGCCGCGGAAGTCGACGGGATTCCCCGCGACAGGCAGATCCTTGGGCGCGATCTTGTCGGCCTCGTCGTAAAGCTTTTCCAGTTGCAGCGTGCTCATGAAGGGAACAGGCGCGGCGAGTTCGCGAGCCTGCATCAGGTAAAAGAAGGCATTACGGGGCTGTCCCTTGCCGTAGTAGGTGCGCGCCTGGTTCACGAACCAGGCGACGTCGTGTCCGCTGATCTGCGTGGGCTTGGCGTAGAAACCGGCGAGCTTCCAACTGCCGCCGATCTGCTGCAGGACTTGCGTCAGCATGAAAGCGCCCTTGGCGCCATTGGTCTCCATGATGACGACGGCGTAGCGTCCGGGAGGCAGGTTGGGAATGCGGAAGCCAGCGCTGTTTGGCGTCTGTCCATAGGCGCCGAAGACGCCGCAGTAGAATTCGGCACTGGCGATGGGCGCCGTTCCCGGGGCGTCAAGAAGATAGATGTTGCGCACGCTGGGTTGTCCGCCGTTGAGGCTGGCCCGGTTGTCGAGTACGGCGCGTTCAATACCGGTGAAATCGCTGGCAATGGCCGGAATGGCGGCCTGCTTGAGGTTGAAGACGTCGCCCTGCGCGGCCATATTGAAGTATTGACGCGCGGTGCTTTCCAGAGA
>JBBRZF010000193.1:0-6176 GCA_038236965.1 Terriglobales bacterium
CGCACCAGGTACGTCTCGACGTTCAGCGGCTTCCACCCGATGGTGTTGAACGCGAGGAACGCAACGTACGCGAAGTAGCCGGCGTATTTGTTCGGCGACAAGACGTGAATGAAAAACGCCAATACGGCAAGGAAGATGAACAGCGTGAAATCCATGCCGAGCAGCTCGATTACGTAGAGATCCAACTGATAGCGGTAGTATCCCTGATATGTCTGTACCGCAACGCCGGACGCGATGGCTATGCACTGAATGAGAAAGATCGCTCCTAGCAGCGCGCTCAACTTTGCCGTATATAGCGGCCAATCCGGATTAGGCAACGCGTCGAGGATCTCGTCCATGTGGCTGTCGCGCTCTTTCCAAACGAGCACGCCCGCGTAGTAAGTAATGAGGCTGACGAGGAACAGGTACAGCGAGCCCTTGATCATTTCGAGCACGTTGTACGTCACGGGGAATGCCGAATTGCCAAGGAACTCGGTGACATTCAGGGCGAGGTTTGGGATGGTGTTCAACAGGGCGGCGGCGACGATCACGATGAAGGTCGTCGATTTGATCAGGCCGAAAAACTCGACTTTGAGGGTGCCCAAAAACTGCGCCCATTCCACGGATTTGTCCGCTCCCTTGGCGCAAGAGTTTAAAGCGCATTTGCCGTCGCGGCTCGTTAGAACTTCGGGCACGCTCGGCAGGGGCAGATTTTCCTTGCGCTTGGCAACTCGCTCCGCCGTCGAGAACCGCCAGCAGGAGGCCACGAACACAACAGCCCCGGTGGCCAGCCAAATAAGCCGGTTCCACAAGAACAACCCCTCGAACCCAAGCGGCCGCGCATTACGTTCAGCGACGGTCCAATACTTGGTCATCAACGAGAAGGCCTGTGCACCGAACGGATCGAGCAGGATCGCGACCGTCTCGTTCTTCAGATCGGACATTAACGCAATCGAGACCCCATAGGCGGTGAGTAACACCAGCGCGCCAACGAACGACGTGATGGTGCTGCGCGTGAGCGCGGCGATCGAGAACAGAATCGCGCCTACGAACAGCGCGTTCGGAATGGCGAACAGAAGCACGCCATAGACGTGCGCCATGCCGGAAACAGGTCCCCAGCGTTCGGCGTCGATCCATGGCATCCACTTGCCCGCAATGACTCCCATGGAGACCCCGAGCATAGGGATTACGGCAACAACGGCTGCGCCCAGAAAGCGGCCGGTCAGGAAATCCCATTTGCTAACGGGCGTAGTGAAGACGATCTGATACGTGTTGCAGGCGAAGTCGCGCGCCGCGGCCGAGTTCACGAAGGCAGTGGTCATGAGCAGCGTCAGGACGCTGATGACCGCATAGTAGTTCTGAATCACGAAAGGCGCGTTGCGATTCGTATTCTGTAGCGCATTGCCCACGCGGACGTGATCCGAACTCACCGCGCCGAAGATCATCAGCGCGATGATCGCCAGGAAGATCCATACCATCCAGCCGCGCAGCCAATACTTGAGTTCAAACCAGAAGATGTTTTTCCACATCACTGCAACCCCGCGATGCGCGTGAAGAACACGTCTTCCAGTCCGGCCGCGACGGGATCGAAGCCATCGCCGGGCGAGCCTTCGCTGTAGACGTGAATCAGTGGCCGGCCGGCGATCAGCTTATTGGAGATGACGCGATAGCTTTGTTCGTGCGCCTTCAACTCGGCCTTGGGAACAACCTTTTTCCAGACGCGGCCATCCAGGCTAAGTACGGCATCGTCGGGCGATCCGGCGAATCGCACGCGGCCTTCGTGAATGATCGCCATCGTGGTGCATAGTTCCATCACGTCCTCGACGATGTGGGTGGAAAGGATGACGATCACGTTCTCGCCGATCTCAGCGAGAAGATTATAGAAGCGGTTGCGCTCGCCCGGGTCCAACCCCGCGGTCGGTTCATCGACGATCAGCAATTTCGGATTCCCGATCAACGCCTGTCCGATGCCGAAGCGCTGCCGCATCCCGCCGGAATAACTCGCCAGCGCCTTCTTGCGGTGGTCCCATAGGTTCACGCGCTTGAGCAGGGCATCGACAATGTCCTTCCGTTCGCCACGGCTGACAATGCCTTTGAGCAGAGCCAGATGATCGAGCATGTCCACGCAGGAGATGTGCGGATAGACGCCGAAATCCTGCGGCAGGTAGCCGAGTAGTTTGCGGAGTTCGCCTTTCTGCTTGAGCACATCGAGGCTGCCGAGGGTGACCGAGCCGCTGTCGGGTTCCTGCAAGGTGGCGATGGTCCGCATTAATGTCGATTTGCCCGCGCCGTTGGGACCGAGCAGTCCGTACATGCCTCGCGGGATGGTGAGCGAAACGTCGTCGAGCGCTTTGACGCCATTTGGGTAAGTCTTCGACAGGCTTTCAATTTTCAGTTCCATAATCTGATATCGTAGAAATCCGAATGAAGAAACTACTCATTGTACTGCCAATGCTCCTGGGCGCGGAAGAAATGATTGCGCCCAAGGGACAATCGAAATATGTCGCGCCGCACAAGCCGGTCACTCGTTACGCCGCCTTGAAGTCGAGCCATGCCGGACAAGCGGAATGGCGGCAGGTGATCGTTGACGACGAACACCTGCGCAGCGAGTACATCCAGATGAAGCCGGGCCGCAAGACGCCGCGTCTGCTGCATCCGGACACTCGTGCATGGTGGGTGGTGATGGAGGGCGAGATCCGATTTGAGATCGAAAAGCAGGAGCCGTTCACGGCGAAGAAGGGCTCGATGGTTCAGGTTCCGTTTGCGACGCTGTACACGATGGAGGTTGTCGGGGACAAACCGGCGATCGTCTTCGAAACCAATATCGCGGGTGCGAAGACTCTGTACGAGAAGGGCTACGAGCCTCCGAAGCTTCCCGGCGCGGAGTGGATCAAGGTGAATTTCCGGCGCAAGATGGGCGAGTACGACAAGGGCAACAAGCCGCATGTGACCTTTGATGAAGCCGCGCAGTTAAACGAACAGGGCAAGGTGAAGGGGACGCAGCGCATCGTGGAAGATGCGCGTGGCGCGGCGAATTTCATATATGGGTATGAGAAGAATCTGCCCAAGCTCGACCCGAAGGTGAAGGGTCATTATCATGCGGAGTGCGCGGAATACTGGCTGATCATGGCTGGACAGATCCGCTATCCGCTGGAAGGGCAAGGGGTGATTATCGCCGAGGTGGGCGATGTTGTTTACGCGCCGAAGTACACGTGGCATGCTCCGCGATGGTATGGGCCGGGGCCTTCGTGCAGGTTGGCGATGAACGGGTATCCGGAGATTGCGCATTTGTTTGAGTAGGAGTTGTGGCGCTTATCGGATTACGCACACAACGCCTTGTCCTCTGAGCTTGGACAGGGGAAGACGTTGATGCCCTATTGGATATTGGGCGATTCAGGTAGCGGCGGAATCATCGGCGAACGACATTGGGCAATTGACGTATCGCGGGCTTATCGGAAGTGCGCCCCGTCGGCGGAATTGGATCACGGGTGAGCACTCATAAATGAAGTGTACCGAGCCACCTTCCGAACCTCGCGATGTATCGCGGCGTGGTACACACAAAATCTATCCAGCAGCCATGCAAAGCGCATCCACTGGAAGGGCATCGCGTGGCGTACCCTCTCAGCGAGCAGAATGATCGAACACCAATGCGACCTGCTATTTGACCGGGGCTGCGCTCAGTGAGTCGAGGATTCTAAACGTCATGCCGCACAATTCCGAGAATTGTGGCACCGATGTCGCTGGAACCGGATTCTCAGCAAACAGTTCCCAGAGAGGGTCGACCCAATATCCAGGATCCCAAGCGAGGACGGGAATGTTGCAGGCAAGCGCTTCTTGGTAGGCGATGCCTTGCGTTTCGTGTTCGCAGAGAAAGACCATGGATCGCGAGCGCGAAAGCAAGCCGCCGTATTGAGCGTGGGAGATGTTCCCGTAAAGCAATCGGTAATGATTCAGCCCTCTGTGTTGGATGTGTTCGATGACTGGCTTGAGGAGATAGCGCTCCTTGACTTCTCGTGTCCAACGCAGTTTGTCGTAAATGAGTACGTCGATGTCTTTGTGGCAGTCTCGCGCATCCACCCACTTGTCTGTGTCAATGCCAGCATGCCAGAGGGCACACTTGTCACCGTAGAATGGGGCGAATACGTCGCGCAGCCATTCGCACGTTAGCAGGTAGTACTTGAAGCGACTATCCTCCATGAGGCGTGGATTAAACCCCGGATGGTCATACATGCTCGGTCCGAGCAAGGCCGGATTTGCCAAGTCCCAGTTCTTCAGGGCCAGGGGTGTGCCGACCAAGCCCACAGGAAAATCGGGATGGCCGTGGGCAAGGTCAAAGGCATTCTCATGAACAGTGTATCCCGCCTTTCGGAGTGATTGAACGAGGAGATCGAACCATGCCTGAAAACCGGATATTGTCCGGTTGAAATCCCGCGTTGGGAAGTCATGTTCATGTCGTCGGTAGAAGAGGAGCACGTCCTTATCGATACTCAGCATGATGAGTTCTTTCGGTCCCGGGGATGCGTGAGGACCTGTTCGGGTGTCTGCGCCGTTCTGGTGCAATCATGGTCCGGTAATAATCGGTGTCGACTTGCCGGATAGTACCCCATGGCACTTGCCTGAGGTGGTGCTGTACATCTGGCGGTATCGGAAAGGGCAGCATCCGAAGGTATGGTCGTACATGTGCACGGCGAGGATACTTTGGAAGAAAGTTCAAAGCGTAGTTAGGGAATGGGCTTTGATGATGATACTTGAGGTGGTAATGGTGTGGTCCGTGGATACAGCGAGTTAAGTCCGTAGTTCGAATGAAAGGATGGCTCCCATCCGGATACGACCCCCATAGACCCGACCGCAGCGGATAACGCGAACATGCGGATCAATCATATACACACCATTCATGTGCGTTTCCCAGCAGTGAATGTATTGCTTTGTTGTATAAAGGTGCCACGTAGAAACGCAGAGGGAATTGAGGAGGGGGTCAGCAAAGGTTTCGCAGATGACCGTGCGCAGAGAACTGCTGAACATCTCGTCGCTGCCGGCGAGTAGTAAAACGTCACAATTGCACTCGTCAAAGGCGCGTCCTACAATGTAATTTCTCGTTGCCAGTTCCCCTCGTGCGAAGGCTGGCTCGGCATTTAGGCCACGCTCGATCACGAGTGGCCGCAGTGTGCTGTGCCGCGCTATGTCGGCGGTATCATCGATGGATTGGTCGTCGTAAAGATAGAGCGAATCCACCCATGACAGGCTGCGGATGACGTCGGCGATGAAAAAACCGGCGTTTTTGACCATGAGCGCGGCGCCAATCCTCAGTGTGGTCAAAGTGAATCACCGGATGGATAAACAGCATCTTTGTCGTCAAGGTATCCCTCAATAATGGCTAAGTTCATGTGGCCGATCGTTCTGTGATCAAACGTAAAATGCATGAAATCCTGAGGTGCCCAAATAGACCGATGCGATTCATGGATCTTGCCATTGACGTCGTACTGGACATACTTGGTGGGATACACAACTATGATCCGCTTGCAGCGGTATATGTAGAAGTGGAGAGCATTTAGACCCTCCGATTTCAACAGATGCTCCATCACGTCACCGAACACGACCAAGTCGTAGGTCATGCCTTGTGGCCCGTTGAGGAGCGATTGTACGCTATCAATGACGACTACATCGTACGTCTGCCTGAGGCAAAACCGCTCGACATAACCTCCGTCCACTTCGATGCCTGTAATGTGACTGTCAGGGATGAGTCCTCAAATCATCCTCCCGTACTTGCCGGCACCGCACCCGACATCAAGGTACCGTGTGTAGTTCCAAGCCGTCAGCCTGGTCTTGATAAATGTCGAAGATGTCTGAAGAGTATGGCATAGGTGGTGTCGCAATATATTAAGACTTATCTCCCGGTGGCTGACCATTAACGAACACGATTTCCGGTCAAATCGCCCCCTTCCTCTGCGTTCAAGAGGCCCTCATATGAAATTATACAACGCCGCCGGAACGGGAATTTCGGTCTTGCTGCGTCGGCTGATCCGAAGCTGAACCCATTTGACGCCTTCGCAAAAATCACCGACCTCGGGTCACCAGAAGTCTACGCCTGCTGCGCAGGAAGACGTGCCTGCGCAGTGGCAACAAATGCTTGGGCGCGGCGGTAGTGTGGGGTGCGCGACTCTGACGTCAGGACGAAAAGCTACCCGGCCGGGTGATAC
>JBBRZF010000194.1:0-6162 GCA_038236965.1 Terriglobales bacterium
GCTCATGTATTGGGCGACAGCCGTCTCCATCAAGATGTTCGGCACCGTGGAATGGGCGGTGCGACTGCCCATCGCCCTTGGAATCCTCGCCCTCCTGTTCGCCGCATATTACCTCGGACGAATGGCCTTCGACGAGCGAGCGGGTCTGTATGCCGCCATCGCGCTCGGAGCCTCGTTCGGCCCCTACATATTCAGTCGAATTCAATTGCCCGACATGCTGGTCGGCCTCTGGCTGACGCTTGGCTTCTACTTCTTCCTCCGCGGACTCGATGAAGAAAAACCGTCGCTCATCTCCTGTTGGGGATTCGCCGCAACAGCCGCGCTGAACGTCCTCACTAAGGGATTGATAGGCGTCGTGTTTCCGGCCGGCATCATCTTCTTGTATCTGCTGGCGACGCGGAACCTGCGCCATCTCCTGAAGATGCGGCTCATCTCCAGCTTCCTCGTCTTCTTTGCGATTGCCGCTCCGTGGCACATCCTGGCTGGCTTGCGAAATCCGGCGGCAGGCGAGTCCAAGGGATTCTTCTGGTTCTACTTCGTCAACGAACATTTCCTGCGATACCTGAACAAGCGCTTCCCCAAGGACTACGACACCGTTCCCTTCGGAATCTTCTGGGGAATGATGCTGCTCTGGCTGATGCCATGGAGCGCATTCATCTTCAAAGCCTTGGCGCGCGTTCCGTGGAGGTGGCGAGAATTCCCCACGCTCGACAAAGCGGGACGAGCAAAACTCCTCTTCGCCATCTGGGCTGCCGTGATCTTGCTGTTCTTCAGCTTCTCAAGCCGCCAGGAGTACTACACCATTCCCGCGTTGCCGGGCTTGGCTCTGCTCATCGGCGCGTGGCTGTCGCAGGAGGCAGGTTCGCCCGAAGGCAGTTCCGAGCGGCGCAGCGGACGTTTCATCAGCTCGATCATCCTATGCATTGCGGTTCCCGCATTCGTCGTGGCCGGAATATTGCTCTGGTATTCGGAGAGCGTACCCGCCGGAGCCGACCTCGCCGACATCCTCACGAAGAATCCGGAAAAGTACGCGCTCAGCTTCGGACACATCTTCGACCTCACGCCGCAAGCGATGGGCATGTTCCGCATGCCGCTGGCACTCGCGGCTATCGCCTTGCTAGTGGGCGCGGCGATGACTTGGCATCATCGTCGTCGCGGAAAAGTGGAACGCAGCAACGTGGCGTTGACCCTCATGATGGTCGTGTTCCTCTTCTGCGCCCACCAGGGATTGGTCATCTTCGAACCCGTGCTCTCGTCGAACAAACTTTCTGACGTCGTGGGCCAGGTTTACAAGCCGGGCGACGTGATCGTTATCAATGGCGCGTATGAAGATGGCTCAACGCTGAACTACTACGGACATTTTCAACTTCATGTTTTGAATACCCGGTCGAACGGAAACCTCTATTACGGATCGCTCTTCCCGGATTGCCCCGCCGTATTCGAAGATGACGAATCGCTTTCGCGCCTCTGGAAGAGCAAGACGCGCGTCTTCCTCTGGAGCGAGGATGACAAGATTCCGGCTATCGTGCAGGGGCAGACACATTTTCTGGTCGCAACTGCCGGCGGCAAAGTGATACTAAGTAATCGCGACGGAGATGTGCCTCGGCGCACGAAATAATCCGATGAGTTTTGCTCTCATATTCTGGCGTGTGCTGCTCGGCGTCGCCGCCATTGGCACGCTGGCATCCACTGTATTTCTCGGACTGGTGCTGGTAGCCGCAAGGCGCAATCGCCGTCGAGCCGCGCTGGCCTTGAGCGCGGCAGAAGCCTTGCCGCTATCGGCGTTCCCTCCTGTTTCGCTGCTCAAACCGGTGCATGGTGCCGAGCCGCGTCTGGAAGAGAATCTTGAAAGTTTCTTTCGCCAGGACTATCCGAATTTCGAAATCATATTCGGCACGCGCACCTCGGCCGACCCCGCGCTGCAAGTGGTGGACAGGCTGCGCCGCAAATATCCGCAGGTGCCAGTTCGTATCGCTCTCTCCGGACACCCGACCTGGCCCAACGCAAAGGTGTTTTCGCTCGACAAGATGATCGCGCAATCGTCCAACGATTACTTTGTCATCAGCGACAGCGACATACTGGTAGCTCCCGACTTTGCGCGCAACGTGGTCGCACCATTGCTTGAAAAACAAAATGGCCTTGTGACCTGCCTCTATGAAGGCGTTCCTGCCGACGATTTCTGGTCGCGACTCGAAGCCCTCGGTATGTCCGTCGAAATGCCCAGCGGCGTCATCACCGCTGACATGCTGGAAGGAATGAAGTTTGCTCTAGGCGCGGTGATGGCGGTTCGACGCGATGCCCTCGACCGAATCGGCGGCATCGTCTCCACCTCCGCCTATTACTCCGACGACTTCGTCCTCGGCAACCTCGTTTCCAGCGCGGGATACAACGTGGTGCTCTCGCATCACAAGGTCGGACACGTGCTCACCACGCAGACGCTAAAGCAGACATTCTTCGCGCAACTGCGCTGGATGCAGAGCACCCGCTATTCCCGTCCCAAGGGACACTTCGGCACAGGCCTCACCTTCGCAACACCCTTTGGCCTGCTTGCACTCATCTCCGCCGGCGCGCTCGGCGCGTGGCCATTAGGCATCGGACTGTTCGCATGGGCCTACGTGAATCGCGTGATTCAGGCGCTCGCCGTGGGTTGGGGCGTGATTCACGATCGCCGCACACTGGCCGGTTCGCTGGTGTATCCCCTGCGCGACTTCCTAGGATTCTTCCTCTGGATGGGAAGTTACCTACTCGGCAGCAAATTCGTCTGGCGCGGAGAAACCTATCGCTTCACCCCAGGCGGCAGCATCATCCCCGAACGCGCAGCGACAGAAGAAACCGTCAGATCCAGATGTTAAGATTCAGCTCTGGTACTGAGGCAGAAAAACGTGCTCGATCGGATCCAAAAAGCCGCGCATCGGAAAATCGTGCACTTGATCGCGCTGGCCTGTTCCTTGGCGGGACTCGCAAGCGTGACCATCGCGTCACGAGCTCCCGTGCAGGATGCGGACGTGTGGTGGCACATGCGTGTGGGCGAATGGATATTCGCCAACCACGGCTTTCCGCAGGTGGGAATCTTCTCCAGAACGGCTGCAACAACTCCGTGGATGGCTTATAGCTGGGGTTATGAAGTCCTGCTCGCGCGCGCCTATGCGTGGTTCGGATTGCCGGGATTGGCGTGGTACGGGGTCTTGCTGGTGGTGGCGGCAGCAGCAGCATACTTCTGGATGTTGCAGCGAATTTCCGGAACATTTTGGCTCTCCATATTCGTTTGCCTCTTGGGCGGGGTTTCTTTCCTGTTTAATATATTGCCAAGGCCGGCCTTCTTTTCGATGGCATTTTTCCCTGTCGTGTTGACGCTTCTTGTGGAAGCGAACCGGATCGGCAGAATCCGTACTCTCTACTGGTTGCCGCCGCTTTTTCTCGTTTGGGCAAATTGCCACATCCAGTTCGTCTACGGACTTCTCGTTGTATGGCTGTTCACCGTTGCATATCTACTTCGGCCCATCTTCCGAAAATTGGGTTGGGTTTCAGCGGAGACCCATCGGCCAGAGCTTGAGAGTGGGAAGTTGGCGGCGATGGCCGCGCTCTGCACCTTGGCCACCTGTATAGGCCCATATACCTATCGGGTCTACCAAGTCGTACTCGGTTATTCTCAAGTCAAGTATCCGTACCTCGTGCTTCAGGACTTGCAGTCGCCGGACTTCAAGCATCCTTCCGACTTCGCGTTAGCGTTGCTCGCGATTTGGGCCGCCGCTGCCGTTTACCGGCACAGAGACGAACTGACCCCATTCCGCATCTTGCTGTTGCTGGTGGCCTCTGTTTTGGGATACCGTGCCGTGCGCGATGCATGGCTTCTTGCGGCAACCGCCGGCGCATTCGTTGCAGAAAGTCAGTGGAGACAATCCGAAGAGAAGCGCCTTGTAACGGGGCGTGATGCTTTACTCGTCGCGGTTCTCTTGATGCCTTTGCTTTTTGGAGTTGGGCGCGCAACTGGATTCGATGGGCTCGGTCTCGACCGCACCGTCAGTGCGCAATTCCCTGTCGATGCCGCGAATTTCTTGCGCCGGCATCCGGTGCCCGGACCTCTGTATAACGAATTCGGCTGGGGCGGATTCTTGATCTGGTATCTGCCGCAATATCCCGTTGCCATTGATCCGAGGACCGACCTCTACGGCGACGAAATCGATTTTATGACGTACAAGGCAGCTTTGGGCGATTATGCCGGCGACCGTTTTCTTGAAGAGTCGCACGTTGTGCTTTTGCCCAGAGAGGTGCCGCTCGCCTCACTCCTCGGCAGCGATCCAAAGTTCCGTGTGGTTTATGAGGACCGCATTGCAGTGGTGCTGGTACGAAACTAACTGGGATTTCAATCGTGTCGCGCATCAGGTTGAAAGGGCTTCGCATTGAGTGAGCGAAAGGGTATTCCACTATGGGTCGACGCTCTGGTCGTGACCGGAGCAGTCGCCGCGATGATGACCTGGACGTGGCGCACGTGGCCGGATCCGCTGGTCGACTTCGGCCGCGAGCTTTACCTCGCCTGGCAGCTCAGTCGCGGACGCACTCTGTATGTGGACAATGCGTACTTTGACGGTCCACTCTCGCCCTATCTGAATGCGTTGTGGATGAAATTGTTCGGGGTCAGTATCACATCTGTCATGGTCGCGAATTTCATAGTCATGATCGCGGTGATCGCACTCCTGCACGGGTTATTGCGTCGTGCCGCAGGCAGGGTTGCGGCGCTGGTCGGGGCATTGCTGTTCGTTGCAATTTCATGTTTTGGGCGCCTCGTGCCCTGCGGCAACTACAACTTCATGACGCCCTATTCCCACCACTTCACCTACGGATTTCTTTTTTCATTGGCGGCGATCTCGTGTACTCATCTGCCCAGCAGACTTCGTGGGCGACATGTTGCTTTTACCGGCCTGCTGGTGGGACTCGTCTTCCTGACGAAAGTCGAGTTTGCTTTTGCTGCCGCGCTGGTAGCGGTGGCAGGTCTTTTGCTGCGGACCGGCAGCGAACGGCCAGACCAGCGCTTGCGGCTCGCATTAATCCTCAGCTGCGCCGCGGCATCGCCCGCTGTAATCGCTTTCAGCCTGCTCGTATTGCGAATGCCACCTGCCGCAGCGCTTCGAGGCACACTGGGTTCGATCTACTGGACGTTGGCCTCTCACATAACTTCCTTGCCGTTCTATCGCGCGGGCCTCGGGATTGACGATGTCCGTGGTAACTTGCTGTTGTTGGCCACCGGGGCCACCTTCATCTTCCTGGCGGCATGCGTGGCCGTGGGAGTTGCATTTGCGTCGGCGCGGATAACGCGCACTCGCGAATCCAGGATCGCGCCCGTAATAGCGTTTGTAACAGTGATCGCTCTGCTGATGTTCACACTAGGTTCGCCTCGGTGGTTCGACGCCATTCCGAAAGCCCTGCCATTAGCCATGGCCGTACTGACGGCCACCTGGTTGGTAATTTACTTGCGCTCGCCTCGCGAGACAGAGAATTCACAGGTGCTGGCCTTGCGCATCGCCTTGTGCCTCTATGCACTGGCATTGCTCGGGAAGATGGTCCTGAATGCTCGCTTGTATCACTACGGATTCGTTCTTGCGGTTCCCGCGCTCTTGCTTCTCGTTGCTGGTTTTGTCTCTTGGCTTCCAGCTGCGGCAAGTAAGCGCGGCGCCGATGGGGGAGTAGTTCGCGCGGTTGGATTGGCTTGCGTCTCTGTGCTCGCCCTAATTTACGTTGGAGCCATGATTCCGCTCATTCGGAATCAGCAGCACCCGGTCGGGAGCGGACCAAATGCGTTCCTTGCAGATGAACGTGGAGCCGCCGAACAGATCATGGTGGAGTGGATCAACAAGAATGTGCCTGCCGAAGCTACGTTGGCCGTTGTACCGGAAGGCGCGATGATCAACTTCCTCACGCACCGGGCGAATCCCACACCGAACTCGATTTTTATGCCGCCGGAAATGCTCGTTTTCGGCGAGGACCAGATGCTCCAGGGATTCAAGTCGGCTCCGCCCGACTTCGTCCTTTTGTGCCATAAGGACACGAGTGAATTCGGCGTGCCACTCTTTGGACGTGACTACGGAGAGAAAATCGGTAACTGGATTCGCGAAAACTACACCCCGGTCGTAAAGGTGGGAGATGTTCCGTTGCAGGATCCCTACC